>CALGIH010000142.1 GCA_937916035.1 uncultured Lacinutrix sp. | reverse complement strand
TGTTAGAAACATATTTTATTAAAGACGCAGGAGTAAAAATCTCACATATTATCGCAGCAACTATTACGCTTATTGTTGCAGGAGGTATTGCAGGATATTTACCAGCAAAAAAAGCCTCTCAAATTAAACCAATTGTAGCACTTAGAAACGATTAACAATGATAAAATTTTTATTCGATAGAGATACTTGGCAAGAGGTTTACGACAGTTTAACCAAAAACAAATTACGTTCCATATTAACGATGGTAGGTGTTTGGTGGGGGATTTTATTACTCATTGGTCTTTTAGGTGCAGCTCGTGGTATAGAAAATTCATTTAATAGGCTTTTTGGAGATTTTGCCACCAATAGTATATTTGTTATTGGAGGTACTACTAGTATGCCATTTAAAGGGTTTCAAGAAGGAAAACGCGTAAGGCTAACATTGTCAGACACAAAAAAAATTACTGAAAATGTTGAAGGTATCGAGTTTGTGGTTCCTAGAAATTCGAACCAGGCTCTAGTAGTTAGAAATTTCTTGTCAGGAACTTTTAGTATTTCTGGTGATTTTCCTTTATTAGATAAAGTTCAGAAAAAGAAATTGCTAAATGGACGGTTTATTAACCAAACTGATATTGATGAAAACAGAAAAGTTACTGTTATTTCAGAAGACATATATAAGCAGCTTTTTGAAAAAGATGAAAAGGCCATCGGTGAGCTAGTAAAAATAAACAATATTAATTTTACAGTTATTGGTGTTTTTGATGTTGGTAATATGAATATGGGACCAAGTGATGACATGCATATTCCATTTTCAACCTTTCAGCAAATATATAACCAAGGAGAAAATATTGGTTTCTTGATGATTACTGGTAAACCAGAATCTGACATTGTTCAAATTGAAAAGGATGTACAATTACTTATAAAAAATGTTCATAATATTCACCCTGAAGATAATCGTGCTCTTAAAGGATTTAATTTAGGAAAGGAATTTGCTAAAATAACTGGATTTTTAACAGGAATGCAATTTTTAACTTGGTTTGTAGGCCTTGCAACACTTATCGCAGGCGTATTTGCAATTGGCAATATTCTTTTAATTACAGTAAAAGAACGTACCAAAGAAATTGGTGTAAGGCGTGCTTTAGGTGCAACACCATTTGAAATAAAAAGGCAAATAGTAGTTGAAGCGGTATTTATCACTTTAGTAGCTGGTTTATTTGGGATTTTATCAGGAGGCTGGATTTTAATTGGACTTGATTACAAATTCGGACAAGGTGCTGATGCAACATTAGTTAACGCGTCAGTATCAATTGGAATTGTATTTGTAGCCTTATTAATATTAGTAACATTAGGAACACTTATAGGATTAATACCAGCATTTAAAGCAACAAGTGTTAAACCAATTGAAGCATTAAGAGAAGAATAAAAAACTAATTAAATATAAAATGAACCATCTATAACGAGAATTATATTTTTTATTTAATTCATAAAATAGATGCACCAATTGACCAATTAAAAACAATAAGAACAATCAAATGAAAAAACCAGTAAAGATTATTTTAGGAATCGTATTATTATTTCTATTAGTTTGGGTATTAGTATACTTTAAGAAAGCAAATTCAGCAGCAGTTGAAGATTTTAAAGTTGATGAACCTTTTTATACATCAATAAACACCAAAATCATAGCAACAGGAAAATTAAATCCTGAAGAAGAAATTGAGTTGAAACCTCAAGTTTCTGGAATTGTAGATCAAATTATGGTGGAAGAAGGAGATATTGTAAAAAAAGGAGATCTCATTGCTAAAATTAGAGTAGTACCAAATGAACAAACTCTAGTAAGTGCAAATAGTAGAATTAACTCTGCTCGTTTGTCTTTTGATAATGCCAACACACTTTATAATAGAAACAAAGTGCTTTTTGAAAAAGGAGTTATTTCAAAGCAAGATTTTGAAAACAGTGAGTTGTCAATGAGTCAATCAAAAGAACAATTACAACAAGCAGAAAATGATTATCAAATTATTAAAAGAGGATCATTGTCTGGCGGTACAGGAGCCAACACCAACATTATTGCTCAAATTCCAGGAACAATTTTATCTATTCCAGTAAGAGAAGGCGATCAAGTTATTGAAAGTAATAACTTTAATGCAGGTACAAGCATTGCTACTGTTGCAGACATGAGCAAAATGATCTTTGAAGGTCAAGTAGATGAATCTGAGGTTGGTAAACTTAAAGAAGGCATAAACATTAAGGTTGTTTTAGGAGCCATTAACGAGAAAGAATTTCCAGCAAAATTAACGTTTGTTGCACCAAAAGGACTTGAAGTTAATGGAGCAGTTCAGTTTACAATCAAGGCTGATGTTGAGGTAGAACAATCTACAAATATTAGAGCTGGTTATAGTGCCAATGCTGAAATTGAACTAGAAAGTAAAGAAAACACGTTCTGTATCAAAGAAGCGTTATTACAGTTTAATAGAATAACTGAAAAGCCATTTGTAGAAATTCAAAAAGCAGATGGCTCGTTCGAAAAAGTAGATGTTGAACTCGGACTTTCTGATGGTATCAATGTTGAAATTAAAGAAGGCGTTAAAGAGGGTGACAAAATTAAAGTTTGGAATAAAGCGTCAAAAGAAAATAATGATGATAACAATGGACGTCGAAATAATTAATAAAAGCAATATGAAGTTTAAACTAGTAGCGATTGCATTATTAATTAGCATCGCAGGACATACTCAAAATAAAAAGTGGACATTACAAGAATGTGTCTCACATGCTTACGAAAATAACATTACTATTAAGCAAGGTCAAAATAGCTTGTTATTAAATGAACAAGACATTGAAGCTGCTAAAGGGAGTTTTTTACCTTCAGTTGGGGCGAATTTTTCACAATCATTACGATTAGGTACAGCTCAAGATTTCTTTACTGGTTCTTTGATAGACCAAACAAGTCATACTACTAATGGAGGAATTAGCGTATCGCAAAACTTATATAGTGGTTCATTAAATAGGTTACGCTTAGAGCAGTCTAAATTGAATTACGAACGTAATGTTTTAAATCAAAGTAAAACAAAAGATGATATTGGACTATTTGTGGTTAATGGATATTTGAACATTTTATTTAGTTCAGAAAATTTAGAAACAGCGAAAGCTCAATATGAGTTTTCATTGAAACAATTAAAGCAGGTTCAAGATTTAGTGGATGCTGGTGTACAAGCCAGAGCTAATATCTTCGATGCAGAAGCTACGTTGGCAAATGATGAACAAAGTATTACAATTGCTGAAAATAATTACACATTATCATTACTTTCCTTATCGCAATTATTACAAGTGTCTTTTGAAGGATTTGAAGTTCAAATAGTTGATGTTGGTAGACCATCACAATCTATAATGTATAGTGATGTTAGTCCTGTTCTTGATCAAGCTATTGCAAATAGAAGTGAAATTAAAATAGCTGAAACAGATATTGAAAATGCTAAATTAAATACTGAAATAGCCAAAACAGGTTATTTACCAACAGTATCATTTAATTACGGATTTAATTCAGGAGCTAATTTTTCAAACTTATCTAATTCAAACTCGTTTTTTCAGCAAATAAACGAGAATAAGGGACATAGTTTCAGTGTGAATGTTGGGGTTCCAATATTTTCAAGATTTCAAAATGAAACGGCTGTAGCTAAATCAAAAATTCAAGAAGCCAATTCAGTACTCAATTTAGAGCAAGCAAAATTAGATTTAGAGTCTACTATTCAACGTGCTTTTACAGATGCACAAGCTGCTCTTAAAACCTATGTTGCTGCGCAAAAATCATTAGATTCGCAAAGATTGGCATTTGATAATTCAGAAGAGCGTTATAATATTGGAGCTATGAATACTTTTGATCTAGAACAAATAAGAATCAGATTAATAAATGCAGAAGCTTCATTAATTAATGCAAAGTATGATTTTGTGTTTAAAACAAAAGTTTTAGATTTTTACACAGGTAAACCAATAACTTTAGATTAAGCGTGGCATATATATTAAATATAGAAACGGCAACAACAAACTGTTCAGTCTCTCTTTCTTTTGAAGGTGAGACTTTGGTTTTAAAAGAAGACTATAACAACAATTATTCTCATGCTGAGCGTTTGCATATTTACATTGATGATGTATTGAAAGAGGCAAACATTAAATCATCACAATTAGATGCTATAGCTGTGAGCAAAGGTCCAGGTTCTTATACTGGATTGCGTATTGGTGTTTCAGCTGCTAAAGGATTGTGTTTTGCGTTGAATAAGCCATTAATAGCTATTTCCACGCTAGAGGCTTTGGCACATCAAGTTAATATTAGTGAGGGCATTATTGTACCAATGCTTGATGCTAGACGATTAGAAGTGTATTCGGCAATTTTTGACGCTAATTATGAGCAAATAAGAGAAACACAAGCACAAGTGTTGGATGAGACTTCATTTGCAAGTTATTTGGATAAAAATAGAGTGACTTTTATTGGCAACGGAGTTGCTAAAACAAAAGAACTCATTACACATGAAAACGCCATTTTTATTGAAGATAAATTGCCTTCAGCTAATGAAATGAGTCAATTGGCTTATCATAAGTACAAAATAAACGACATCGAAGATGTCGCTTATTTTGAGCCTTATTATTTAAAAGATTTTGTGGCGTTACAACCAAAGTCAAAGTCTTAACCGTGTTTCTTTATCTCTACTTGATGAGGATAAGGGATTTCAATTCCAGCTGCATCTAGAGCTTCTTTCGTTTGTTCCGTAACAGCAAAGTACACAGCCCAATAATCTTCAGCTTTACACCAAGGTCTTACAGCAAAGTTTATGGAACTATCAGCCAATGCTAAAACATTTACAGATGGCGCTGGATCTTTCAACACTAAAGGATGTGAAGTAATGACATCCATGAGGACTTCTTTCGTCTTTTTAATATCAGAATCATAACCAACTCCAAAAACAAAGTCAACCCGACGAGTACCTTCAGTAGTATAATTAATAATGTTTCCATTGGATAATGCGCCATTTGGAATAATAATTTCTTTATTTGAGAGTCCATTGAGCTTAGTGGTAAAAATCTCAATTTCCTTGACAACTCCAATTTCGCCTTGTGCTTCTATGAGGTCACCAATTTTTATAGGTTTGAATATCATGATCAAAACACCACCAGCAAAATTACCTAAACTTCCTTGCAAGGCAAGCCCAATGGCTAAACCAGCTGCAGCAATAATAGCGGCAAAAGAGGTAGTTGGAACACCTAAAGTTCCTAAAAGTGTAATAATTAAAAGTATTTTTAATATCCAATTAACGAGGTTTAATAAGAATTTTTGAAGGCTTTCATCATACTCACGACCAGACATAATTTTTTTCATGCCTTTCATTATTTTCTTAACAACCCAAGAACCAATAATCCATATTAAAATTGCGCCTATGATTTTTATACCATAAACGGTAGCGAAATCGATCACGTTGCCTAAAATATTGTCTAAATCCATTTTATTTATTTATTAGTAATACTATAAGTGCTAGGATTGCTGGACTACCTGGAACGAAAAACAAGCGAATGTTCTTTGTTGAATAAGACCCATAAATGCCTGCAATGGTCACACAAATAAGAAAGAAAATTGCAAAATGAATGTTTTTTTCTATTAAGGAAAAAATAAAACCGGTTGCTAAAAACCCATTGTACAGTCCTTTGTTAGCAGCAAGTACTTTGGTGTCATCAGCAAATTCCTTTGATTTTAAGTCGAAAGTTTTAATGCCTTTTGGCGTTGTCCATAAAAACATTTCAAGCACTAAGAAATATAAATGTTCGATGGCTACAAATACGATTAAAATAATAGAAACTGTGTTCATTATTTATTTATTCATTTATAAAAGTTACTGCTTTATCAACCTCTGATACAGGTAATTTACAAGCCTTATTTACACACACATAAATAAGCGTTCTACCTTCAACAAATCTATTTTTTAGTAGTGGTAAATCATTATCTGTTTTGCTTCCAACAATTAATTTGTTTGGTAAATAGTAAGCATTAAGAGATTTAATTTTTTCATCAACTTCAGATCCTACAATGGCAACTTCATAGTAATTATTCGTGTAATTGAGCATTAAATCTAGCCAATTTGAAAAGGTTGAAGGGTATTCAGTAATTTCTGGCATTACATTGTGCAACATGGTTTTAGAGGTTTCAGCATAAGCCTCATTATCAAAATAGTGAGATAATTTCAATAAATTCTTGGCCATTATAGAATTGCTGGAGGCAATAACATTATCTCTATACTCTGTGTTTCTTGAAACAAGTTTAGCATCTTCATTTGAAGTGAAATAAAACATCTTATTAGTATCATCAAAGAAATGATCATATGCGTAATTAGTATAACTTCTAGAAGCGGTTAACCATTTTTCATCGAGCGTGTTTTCATATAGATTTAAAAAAGCTTCAACTACGGCAGCATAGTCTTCAAGATAACCGTTAATAGTACTTTTGCTTTCTTTAAAATTGTGATATAAGCCACCATCTTCTTTTGTCTGAGTTTTTAATATGAATTCAGCATTTGTCATAGCTGCATCTAAAAATTCTTGATTTCCAAATACACGATAAGCATCAGTATAAGCTTTTATCATAAGGGCATTCCATGAGGTCAGTACTTTGTCGTCCAACCTTGGTCTATCTCTTTTTGCTCTTTCTTTAAATAGTATAGTTTTCCAAACAGATTTCTTTTTATTAAGTTCATTAATAGAAATGCTATGCTTTTTATTGAAAACAGTGTCTGAATCACTACGAATTAATACATAATTGTTATCCTCCCATAAACCATAGCTGTTTACATTATAATAATCAGCAAATAGATAGAAGTCTTCAGCTAATAAACGCTTTAAATCTTCAACTTGCCAAACATAAAAAGCACCTTCCTCAAGCTCACCAGTTTTGGTTTTACTATCAGCATCCAATGAAGAATAAAATGTGCCATTTGTGTTGGTTAGCTCTCGTTTTACGAATTCTAAGGTTTCAAAAACAACTTCTTTATATAATGGATTTTTGGTGATTAAATAAGCGTCACTATATAAACTTACGAGTTGTGCATTGTCATAAAGCATCTTCTCAAAGTGAGGCACATGCCATTTATCGTCAACCGAATATCTTGAAAACCCACCTCCAACATGATCAAAAACACCTCCAAACGCAATTTTCGTCAAAGTGAGATTTACATAATTTTGTAAGTCGATATTTTCGTTTTGATAAGCTTCTCGCATTAAGAAATGCAAATTATTTGGCATCATAAATTTTGGAGCTCTATTGGTTCCGCCTTTTAGTCTGTCAAAACTTTGTGACCATTTGTTAACAGCATTTGAAACAAATTCATGTTTGAATTCAATTTCATTAGTGTTAAGACTTACAACATCTAAAGATTTAATTCCAGCCTCTAGCTTATCAGCATATTCAATAAGTTTCTGAGGATTCTCTTTATAAACTTCTGAAATTTGCTCAAGCACACTCATCCACTGCTCCTTTTTAAAATAGGTTCCTCCCCAAACTGGACGGCCATCTGGCAATGCAACCACATTTAGAGGCCAACCACCACTTCCAGTCATAAGCTGTACAGCATTCATATACACTTGATCTACATCTGGACGTTCTTCTCGATCAACTTTAATATTTACAAAGTTTTTATTCATCACTTGAGCCACTAAGGAATCTTCAAAACTTTCATGTTCCATGACATGGCACCAATGACAAGCAGCATAACCAACACTAATTAAAATTAGCTTATTACTAGTTTTAGCTTCATTTAAAGTTTCATCATTCCAGGCTTGCCAGTTTACAGGATTGTGAGCGTGTTGTAATAAATATGGACTGGTTTCATTTATTAGCTCATTGGTATATTCATGTGTCATTTGCTCGGCAGTTTGACTCTTACAACTAATAAGAATTATGAATAAAATTAGTACTAGGAAAAAGGGTTTTTGCATAATATCAAAAGTACAAAAAGAAGTATAAAAAAAGCGTTCATATTATGAACGCTTTTGTATATTTTAATAGGGCATTTTTTTAACCATTTACAGCCTCAACAGTTTCAACTTTACCTTTCATCATTTCCTTTAGCATGTTTTCAATACCATTTTTAAGGGTGAATGTTGATGAGGGACAACCACTACATGCGCCTTGCAGAATAACTTTCACATTTTTTGTGTTTGCATCATAAGATTCAAACTGAATATTACCTCCATCACTTGCAACAGCAGGTTTTACATATTCTTCTAAAATATTAATTATTTCTTTAGATATATCGTCTAACGTTTCAAAATGCTCTTCTTTGGCTTTTTCTGTATTTTGTTTAATTTCAGGAGCATTCGCAATCATCATAGGCTTTCCGTTTTCTATATAATTTCTTATAAATTCACGTAATTCCATGGTAATATCATTCCAATCTGCAACGTCATATTTGGTTATAGAGACATAGTTTTTGTCAATAAACACACTTTTTACAAATGGGAAATGGAATAATTCAGCAGCAAAAGGTGATGAATTAGTTTCATCGATAGAGGTGAATTCAGCCATTGCAGGAACTAAATTCTTGTTGGCAACAAATTTAATTACGGCAGGATTTGGCGTGCTTTCGGCATAAATAGTGACTGGGACTTTTTTAGTTTCACTATCAACATTAACAACAACTCCACCTTCAATAAGATAATTTTCAATTTGCTCTCGTACCTCTTCCTGAACCTCAGGCCAAGTTATAATGTCATAGCGCTCTATGGCTATAAAATTTCCAGAGATGTAAAGTTTCTTTACAAATGGCAAATAAAATAATTGTTGTGCAATGGGTGAATTCTTAGCTTCATCAATATTATTATACTCAAAGCTCTGATATTGAGTTAAAAAGCTATTTGCTTCGAATTTTATGATGGCTGGATTGCTTGTTTCTTGTATTGAAACGGAAATATTTCTCATTATAACTAATTTTTACAAAAATAATAAAAGAAAAGTGGAGTTATACATATATTTGGAATTCATTAACCAAATTTAGTTTGATAAAAAAAACCTACATAATTTTTTTATTGTTATGCTCAACGTATGGTCTTGCTCAAGGACCACCACCAACTCTACCTGTAAAAATTAATAGAACTGGTGATCCGCAATCAACGTTTAGTCCAGAACAATTAATAGAAGAGGTCCTTATAGATAGTCCTTGTACATTAGTTAGTGATTTTTCATATCAAGTTAGTGGCAATCCTACAGATAACACTACCAAAAGTTACGGTTATTTTGTGAATTCTGGAGGTAGTAGTACATTTCCATTTCAGGAAGGTATTGTGTTAACTACAGGTCGTGCTTATCCTGCTGGAAATACTCCTGCAGGTTTAATAAATAATCAAACAGGATTGTCTGGCGATGCAGATCTTGAAATAGCATTAGGTCAAAGAAACACTTTTGATGCTACATTTATAAAATTCACATTTACTCCAGTTGCTGATAAAATTAGCTTTAGGTATTTAATGGCTTCTGAGGAATATGATGGAGAAACAGAATGTGATTTTGCTGATAGTTTTGCTTTTTTATTAAGAGAAGTAGGAGGTTTTGCATATACAAACTTGGCAGTGCTTCCAGATGGTACGCCTGTAAGTGTTACAAATATTAACAATTCATCTCTAATTAATCCATCAGGTGTGGATTGTGATGCAAACATACCTTATTTTGATGGCTATAATATTGGAGACACGAATTATGGAGGACGTACAGTTGTATTAACCGCAAGCGCAGATGTAATTCCAAACC
>CALGIH010000141.1 GCA_937916035.1 uncultured Lacinutrix sp. | reverse complement strand
GGTGTATTAACTAAAGCAGATTATTTAGAAAATATCTCACCTCAACATATGTATTTATTTTTTTTAGGTGAAGATGAAATTAAATTAATCGGTTTAAAACTAAATACTACTGATGTTGATCTAACGACAAGTGGAGGATTTAGCTGGTTAAGGGAAAATTTAATGAGTGATGATGTGGAGTTGTTTTATGCAAACAAAGAGTATGCAAAAGACAAACAACTAAATAAGTTTGAATTAATAAAACAAGGATCGGTCATAACAAAAGGTGATTTGTTTGCTTATTTTGATAAGTTGATAAATTAATTCTTTTATTTTGTCATTCCTGCGCAAGGCAGGAATCCACTTTATAAAACAGATTTTATAATTATTTAAATAAGACACCTGCTTTCGTAGGTAATTGATATGGCACAGAAACCGAGCATACCAAAAGGGACAAGAGATTTTTCTCCAGTAGAAGTTGCCAAACGCAACTATATTTTTGGGGTTATAAAGTCTAGTTTTGAACGTTTTGGGTTTCAAGCTATTGAAACACCAAGTTTTGAAAACTCAGAGACCTTAATGGGGAAATATGGTGATGAAGGAGACAGATTGATTTTTAAAATTTTGAATTCTGGAGATTATCTATCAAAAGCTGATGATCGTGCTTATAATAATAAAGATTCAAATAAGTTAACAGCTAGTATTTCTGAAAAAGCATTACGCTACGATTTAACAGTGCCATTTGCACGTTATGTAGTTCAGCGCCAAAATGATATTACATTTCCATTTAAACGCTATCAGATACAGCCAGTTTGGAGAGCAGATAGACCACAAAAAGGGCGTTTTAGAGAATTTTTTCAGTGTGATGCTGATGTTGTTGGTTCAAACAGTTTATTACAAGAAGTAGAGTTTGTACAACTATATGATGATGTGTTTGCTAAACTAGGGCTGGAAGGCATTACCATAAAAATTAATAATCGTAAAATTTTATCAGGAATTGCAGATGTTATTGGTGCCAAAGACAAACTTATTGATTTCACAGTAGCTTTAGATAAACTTGATAAAATAGGAGAGGAGAAGGTGAAAGAGGAAATGTTAAGTAAAGGTATTTCTCAAGAAGGGATAAATAAACTTCAACCTTTATTTAGTATTCAAGGCTCTTTTGAATCTCAAATTGAAAGTCTAAAAACTATTTTAAAATCTTCTGATGAAGGGCTTAAAGGCATTGAAGAACTTGCTTATATTGACTCTGCAATAACAAGTGTTGGATTAAAAACAGCAAGCTTACAGTTAGACGTTACCTTGGCAAGAGGTTTAAATTATTATACAGGCGCTATTTTTGAAGTTACAGCTCCAAAGAATGTTCAGATGGGTTCTATAGGTGGAGGAGGACGCTACGATGATCTTGCTGGAATTTTTGGATTGAATGATGTTAGTGGAGTTGGTATCAGTTTTGGATTGGATAGAATTTATTTAGTACTTGATGAACTCAATCTATTTCCTGAAACAATTGCCAATTCAGTCGAAGTATTGTTTATTAATTTTGGGGAATCTGAAGCATTGTATTGCCTCAAAGCAATATTAAAATTAAGAGAAGCAGAGATTAATACTGAAATTTATCCTGATAACGCCAAAATGAAAAAGCAAATGAATTATGCGAACAAGCGCGAGATTCCTTTTGTAGTTTTAGTAGGCGAGGAGGAGATGAAATCTGATTGCTATACATTAAAAAACATGAAATCTGGAGAGCAAACTAAGTGCTCATTATCAGAATTAATAAATGCCATACAATAAAAAAGCTGCCTGTTCTTCTCGTCCAGTTACCGATGACGTTTGAGAAAATTCAAAGAGATGATCCATTAGATTCTTATTCCCTTCGACTTCTTGTCCCAGTGCAAAATGAGAACCAAAAATCAATGTTAGAAGTAATAGTGTTGTGTATTTCAATTGTCTCATGTTGATTATTTAAAAGTTGCTGCTAACGTTTATGTATATAAGCTGTGGCGTGTTTCGGCACGAACCTCTCTAGATAAAAACTGGTTTTGGAAAATCCAACGGATTTTCCAAGTAGGCACAGACCAAGCAATAGCTTATATACTTTGTTACAGTCTTTCTATTTCAGTACTGGTGGTTTCCTATGATGGGTACCTTGTTCATATGAATACGCAAGCCTTATTAAAGTAGGTTCGTCAAACATTCTTCCTAAAAATTGAATTCCTACTGGTAAATTGTTGTTAGTATACCCCATAGGTACAGTAAATGCTGGTTGGCCGGTATGTGGTGAAATAATTTGATTGTTATCGCCCTTATACTCTTCTTCAAAGAATTCAATTCTTGCGGGTTTGTTATTC
>CALGIH010000140.1 GCA_937916035.1 uncultured Lacinutrix sp. | reverse complement strand
GATATAGATTTCCACTCACCATTGTATTTGGTTGTGAAGGCCTTATCTAGATTATAAGTTTCAAGTTGATGCTGCGGAAAATCAAAAATTAGTGTAATTGCTGTCATTAGTTATTTTGAAAGTTAGAAGTACTGCAAAGTATGAAAATTACTAAGATTTTCAAATAGAGGAATAAAAAAAGGGAGTAGTATAAATACAACTCCCTTTTTTTATTTTTAAATAAATTTAATTTTTACTGTCTAATAGATGTTTATTGAAATCTTTTCCATTAATTTTTGTGTACTTAGAATCAATATAATTGGATACTGTCATGTTTGAAATATCAAATTCTCCTTTTACGGTCGTGTATTTAATATCCAAATTATGGCTAAAGTCAGCTTGATTAAACGAAACTCCGTTTCTAAACTCAGTGTATTTAAATATGGCATCTTCTTCAAAAACTGTATTTGCAAAACTTACGTTTTCATCAAACTTAGCATACTTGAACGTTGTTCTGTCTCCAAATTCAGAGCCTTGAAAATCAGCGTTTCGTTCAAAATCTGAATACTTAAATAAGGCTTCACCTTTAAATGTACAGTTAGCAAAACGCACATCGTTTTCAAAATTAGCTACAAAAGTGTATTCTGAGTCTTCATCATGAAAATAGGCATATACATTATCTTCAAAGGTACAATTGGTAAAAGATATTGAGCCTTCTATTTGTTCTTCGATTGAATTACTTCCACCATTTTTCCACCAGCTTTTTTTCTTTGGTAAATCTGGAAGTTTTTCATTCATATAAGTCATGTCTAGTGTTCCTATAATGATAACATTGTCATAAGAAACTGTTTTTCCCATTTTAAGGTCTCTCATAATATCACTCGCTTTTACAGCTTGCTGAGCATATATATATGTTGAGCATAGTAATGCAAATAAGATTAAAGATAGAACTGTTCGATTTTTGATTGATTGATTAGTTTTCATATTGTAAAGTTTAGTGTATAATAATATAGACTACTCTTTTTTTTGAATGTTACAGTTTACCTTAAAAAAAATATTAAAAAGAGATGATTAGTGTTTTTCTACCCACTTTCTAGCATTCACAAAAGCTTCTAACCAAGGAGAAACTTCATCTTTCCTACCTTTTGGATAGTGTGCCCAATTCCATTGAAACGTAGAACGCTCAATATGTGGCATAGTTACTAAATGACGACCAGTGATATCACACATCATAGCAGTATTGAAGTCAGAACCATTTGGATTTGAAGGATAGTCTGCATAACCATATTTGGCAACGATATTGTATTTATCCTCTGAATAAGGCAATTTGAATTTACCTTCACCATGTGAAATCCAAACGCCTAAAGATGTTCCAGCCAATGTAGATAACATGACCGAATTATTCTCTTGAACTTTTACTGAAGTAAAAGAGCTTTCGTGTTTGTGCGAATCGTTATACGTTAATTTCCCATGAACTTCATGTTCAGGGTTTACTAAATCCAATTCCATCCATAATTGTGCACCATTACAAATCCCTACTGATAAGGTGTTTTCTCGTTCAAAGAAGTTCTTTAATGCCAAATTTGCTTTTTCATTATATTTAAAAGCGCCTGCCCAACCTTTTGCAGAACCTAAAACATCAGAATTACTAAAACCGCCAACAGCTCCAATAAACTGAATGTCTTCCAAAGTTTCACGACCAGAAATTAAATCTGTCATGTGCACATCTTTCACATCAAAACCAGCTAAATACATGGCGTTTGCCATTTCACGTTCAGAATTACTTCCCTTTTCACGTAAGATTGCCGCTTTTGGCTTACTGTCATTGCAAGGAACTTGTGACTTGGCAATCTCTTTATTAGAAACAGATTGCTTCACTACGTTCGCAATGATGTCTACTAGTTTTCCCGTAAAGTGTTTAGGGAAAGTATATTGTAATGGTTGATTTTTATAATTATCAAAACGGTCTTTGGCCAAACCATTAGCCGTTTGTTTTTGGTCGAGTAAGAAAGAGGTTTTGTACCACATATCTCTTAGACGAGAAACTGTCATTGTAAATACATCAGTGCCATTGATAATGCCTAACATATCAGATTCTGTAACTTTTCCTATGTTGAAGAATTCAATATTAGCATCAGAAAGTATTTTTTCTATTGAAGCATCTTTAGATTGAAAAACAATTCCTGAATTTTCAGCAAACAACACTTTAAAGGAATCTTTTTGATTTATAGCAGTGATATCTAATTCAGCTCCTAAATTATTATCGGCAAAACACATTTCAAGAAGTGTTGTTATCAATCCACCAGAAGCAACATCGTGTCCAGCAACAATCTGTTCGTTTCTAATTAAATCTTGAATGGTATTGAAAACTGTTTTTACATACTTTGCACTTTTTACATTAGGAGTGTTGCTTCCAATTTTGTTCATTATTTGAGCAAACGAACTTCCACCTAATTTATAATTGTCTTGTGATATATTGATGTAGTAAATATTGCCTTGGTTTTTTTGAAAAACGGGTTCTACCACTTTAGTAATATCATTGCAATTTGCAGCTGCAGAAATTATGACTGTTCCTGGAGAGATTACTTCTTCATTTGGATATTTTTGCTTCATGGATAAAGAATCTTTTCCTGTTGGAACATTGATTCCTAAATCGATCGCAAATTCTGAAATTGCTTGGACAGCTTCGTATAATCGAGCATCTTCGCCTTCATTTTTACATGGCCACATCCAGTTTGCAGATAATGAAACTGACTTTAAGTTATCTTTTAAAGGAGCCCAAACAATGTTTGTTAAAGCTTCAGTAATTGCATTTCTACTTCCAGCTTGAGGATTGATTAATCCTGAAATAGAAGCGTGTCCAATTGATGTTGCAATACCTTCTTTCCCTTTGTAATCCAGAGCCATAACGCCAAGATTGTTTAATGGCAATTGTAAAGGTCCTGCGCATTGTTGTTTGGCAACTTTTCCGCCAACACAGCGATCAACTTTATTAGTCAGCCAATCTTTACAAGCGACAGCTTCAAGTTGTAAAACTTGGTCTAGATAATCATAGAATTTATTTGAGTCATAAGAAATGCCACCATAATTTCTTTCAATAGTAGAATCGGTCATTATGGTTTTTGGAGAACTTCCAAACATATCTTCTAAGGCTAAATCCATTGGTTTATCACCTTTGGTTTTAGACTCAAATGTAAAGCGATTATTTCCAGTAACATCTCCAACAGTGTACATTGGCGAACGTTCACGTTCTGCAATTCGCTTTAAAGTATCAATATGTTTTTCGGCAATAACCAATCCCATTCGTTCTTGAGATTCGTTACCAATAATTTCTTTTGCAGACAATGTTGGGTCACCAACTGGTAATTTATCTAAGTCTATTTGTCCTCCAGTTTCTTCAACCAATTCTGACAAACAATTCAAGTGTCCACCAGCACCATGATCGTGAATTGAAACAATAAAATTTTCATCACTTTCAATCATACCACGAATGGCATTCGCTGCACGTTTTTGCATTTCAGGGTTTGAACGTTGAACTGCATTTAATTCAATTCCTGAAGCAAATTCTCCAGTATCCGCAGATGACACAGCAGCTCCACCCATTCCAATTCTGTAGTTTTCACCACCAAGAATAACAATTTTATCGCCAACTTTCGGTTTGTCTTTTATAGCTTGATTTGCTTTTCCATAACCAATACCTCCAGCTTGCATGATGACTTTGTCATACCCTAATTTTCTACCATCTTGCTCATGTTCAAAAGTTAACACAGAACCACAGATAAGCGGTTGCCCAAATTTATTTCCAAAATCTGATGCACCATTAGATGCTTTAATTAAAATATCAATTGGAGTTTGGTATAACCAATCACGAGCCTCAAATTTTTGTTCCCATGGTCTATTTTCTTCCAAACGAGAATAAGATGTCATATATACAGCTGTGCCAGCAAGTGGCAAGGAGCCTTTTCCGCCAGCCAATCGATCTCTTATTTCTCCACCAGAACCAGTTGCAGCACCATTAAAAGGCTCAACTGTTGTTGGGAAATTATGAGTTTCTGCTTTAATTGATATTACAGAATCGAAATCTGTAGTCTGATAAAAGTCTGGTTTATCTGCAGTTTTTGGAGCAAATTGTTCAACTTTTGGACCTTTAATAAAAGCAACATTATCTTTATATGCTGATACAATATCGTTTGGATGTTGTTTAGCTGTTTCTTTAATCATTTTGAAAAGCGACGTTGGCTTTTCGATTCCATCAATTATGAATGTTCCATTAAATATTTTATGGCGACAATGCTCTGAGTTTACTTGTGAAAAACCAAAAACTTCAGAGTCAGTTAATGGACGTCCTAT
>CALGIH010000139.1 GCA_937916035.1 uncultured Lacinutrix sp. | reverse complement strand
AAAACACCAAGTGCAGTTTCATTCTTTATGTTATATCTAAATACGTCTCCTGTTGAGATATGCACAAGATCATAGTGGTCTCTTAAAAAATTAGCCTGTGTTCCTTTTCCAGCTCCTGGAGGTCCAAATAGGACAATATTTGTCATGTGTACAGTCGTTTTTATTTGATAAACTTCAGGCAAATCTCTTCCCAAACCATCGTAATCAAGTCCATATCCAACAATAAATTTATCAGATATTTCTATCCCAATACAATGAATTTTATAGTCTTTTTTATAAGCTTCTGGTTTGTAAAAAAGTGTTGCAATGTATAATTGCTTAACGCTTTCATTCTTAAAAATTCTATGAACTTCATCCATGGTATTACCTGAATCGATAATATCTTCAAGAATAACAACTGTTCTGTTAGTAAGGTCTTGTGTAAGACCAATAAGGCGTTGAATATCTTCAGTCGATTTTAAACCTTCATAGGAAGCAAGTTTAATAAACGTTACTTCACAGGGTTTTGGGTATTTTTTTACAAAATCGCTTACAAACATAAACGAGCCATTTAAAATCCCAACAAACACAGGGATTTCATCTCCCAAATCATCAGAAATCTGTTGAACCATTTTTGCAACGGCATCATCAATTTCTGTTGACGAAATAAATGGTTTAAAGTATTTATCGTGAAGCTTAATCAACTTATTATAATTTTAAAGGTGCAAAGATAAACAATTGATGACGTTTTAACCATTTTTTGATTTGTGATTTTATCTATGAATCCATATTTAAGTGTATTTTTGCAGTATAAACAAGTTCAAGTGAGTCAATCAGTTAAAAAAAATTACTTCTCTTCGTCTTTTAAATTGGGAATTCTTGGTGGAGGACAATTAGGTAAAATGCTACTTAATGAAACTAGAAAATTTGATGTTTATACATGTGTTCTAGATCCAAGCAATGAAGCTCCATCTAAGATAGCTTGCAACGAGTTTTTTCAAGGAGATTTAATGGATTATGAAACCGTTTATAACTTCGGAAAAAAAGTAGATGTCGTAACCATTGAAATTGAAAATGTCAATGTTGATGCGCTTGAGAAACTAGAAAAAGAAGGAATTCAAGTTTTTCCTTCTTCTAAAACATTACGAATAATACAAAACAAGGCAACACAAAAACTGTTTTACCGAGACCACAATATCCCTACTGCAGATTTTTCTCGTTTTGCTTATTTATCTGAAATTGAAGATACTATAAAAAATGGAGGTTTACAGTTTCCGTTTGTTTGGAAAGCTTCAGAATTTGGTTATGATGGCACAGGAGTTAAAGTTGTAAGACGTTTATCTGATTTAGATAATTTACCAAAAGGCGAATGTATTACTGAAGTTTTGGTGCCTTTTAAAAATGAACTTTCTGTAATTGTTTGCAGAAATGTTGGTGGTGAAGTAAAAACTTATCCTGTTGTTGAAATGGAATTTCATCCTGAAGCCAATCAAGTTGAATATGTGATTTGCCCTGCTCGCATAGATGAAAAAATAGCACAAAAAGCTCAAGAAGTAGCTTTAAAAGTATCTAATGCTTTTAACCATGTTGGTTTGCTAGCTGTAGAAATGTTTCAAACAGAAAATGATGAGATTTTAATAAATGAAGTTGCTCCGAGACCGCACAATTCTGGTCATCATACTATTGAAGCAAGCTATACATCCCAATTTGAGCAACATATTAGAGCAATATTAGGCTTACCACTTGGAAAAACTGACAGTAAAGTTGGTGGTATTATGGTGAATTTGGTTGGCGCTGAAAATTACTCAGGCGATGTTGTATACAAAAACATTGAGTTGATCATGGAAATGGAGGGTGTAACACCTCATATTTATGGTAAAAAACAAACACGACCTTTCCGAAAAATGGGTCATGTTACCATTATTCATGAAGATATAAATGAAGCGCGCAACATAGCAGAAAAAGTAAAGCACACGATTAAAGTAATAAGCGAATAATATGGCACAAGTAGGAATTATTATGGGAAGCGATAGTGATCTTCCAATTATGCAGGAAGCTATTGATATTTTAAAAGGGTTTGATATTGAGGTTGAAGTTGATATTGTTTCAGCACACAGAACACCAGATAAACTTTTTGATTATGGAAAAAACGCTCATAAAAGAGGTTTAAAAGTTATTATTGCAGGAGCTGGAGGCGCAGCACATTTACCCGGAATGATTGCTTCATTAAGTCCATTACCAGTCATTGGAGTGCCTGTTAAATCAAGAAATTCAATTGATGGATGGGATTCTATCTTATCTATTTTACAAATGCCTGGAGGAGTTCCTGTAGCCACAGTTGCTTTAGATGGCGCAAAAAATGCAGGAATCTTAGCAGCTCAAATTATTGGAACTTTTGATACTTGCGTTTTAGATAAAATTGTGGCTTATAAAGAAGGATTGAAAATGAAAGTGATAAATACAGCTAAGAATATAAACCAATAAAACCTCAACCGAAGCCGAGGTTTTACATTGCTATTAATCAACCATTTTTTAAGAGTAAAACTCTCTGTAAAAAATTCTAAAACGAAATTAAAACAATAATCAGCATCAACTGTCAATTGTTAACTACTATTCATAATATCAATAAGCTAGAAAGAAAAAACTTACATAAAATATGTTTTTGTAATCTAATTTCTATAATTATTTATTAAATTAATTTACATATTAAAATGTCCAGCCTAAATCAACAATTTTCAACACCATTCAACTCAGCCCCTTTTTCAAAAATAAAGAATGAAGATTTTCTTCCTGCTTTTAAAATGTCCATTGAAAAAGCCAGAAAAGAAATAGACGTAATTGTAAATAACACAAAAACTCCAACTTTTGAAAACACCATTGAAGCATTAGAATTTTGTGGTCAAGAATTAGATAGAATTTCAAGTATTTTTTTCAATCTAAATTCTGCTGAAACTACTGATGAAATTCAAAAAATAGCACAAGAAGTGTCTCCATTGTTATCTGAATTTGGAAACGATATTACATTAAATGAAGAATTGTTTAAGCGTATAAAAACTGTTTACAATTCGAAAGCAGATTTAAGTCTCACAGAAGAGCAAAAAACATTGCTTGACAAACGTTATAAGAGTTTTTCTCGTAATGGAGCTAATCTCCCTGATGACAAAAAAGAGCAACTTAGGGCTATTGACAAAGAGTTAAGTCAACTGAAATTAAAATTTGGCGAAAATGTTTTAGCAGAAACCAATAAGTTCGAAATGCTTATCACTGATGAAAATGAGTTGTCTGGCTTGCCTGAAGGAGCTAAAGAAGCAGCTAAACAGTTAGCAGAAAGTAAAGATAAAGAAGGTTGGATGATTACGCTTGATTATCCTAGTTATATTCCTTTTATGACGTATGCTGAAAATCGTGAGATACGCAAAAAACTATCTTTGGCTTTTGGAAGCAGAACTTTTAAAAATGATGCACTTGACAATCAAAACATCGTTATAAAAATTGCGAATCTTCGTTTTAAACGCGCACAATTATTAGGTTATAAAACGCATGCACATTTTGTTTTAGAGGAACGCATGGCTAAAACACCTGAGAAGGTTGAAACCTTTTTAAACGAATTATTAGAAAAAGCAAAACCTACAGCCGAAAAAGAATTTGCAAGTCTTGAAAATTTCGCAAAAGAATTAGATCATATTGATAGACTTGAAAAATGGGATTCTGGTTATTATTCTGAAAAATTGAAACAAAAATTATTCAGTTTAGATGACGAACAATTAAAACCATATTTTAAACTTGAAAATGTAATTAATGGTGCTTTTACAGTTGCCAATAAACTCTTCGATTTAAACTTTGAAGAAATCAACACCATCGACAAGTACCACAGCGATGTATTGACATATAAAGTAACAGATGGAGGCGGCAATTTAGTTTCTATTTTCTATGCAGATTTCTTCCCAAGAGCAGGAAAACGAAATGGTGCA
>CALGIH010000138.1 GCA_937916035.1 uncultured Lacinutrix sp. | reverse complement strand
ATGTATTTTAGCTTCTTTACTTATATTTAATGACCAAGTTTTTTTTTAATTATTGTTTCTTGGGTAAAATGTAATTTTTAACTAAATATAGTTATTAATTTCATTATTCATAGCTAGGATTTGCTCTCTCCACTATACCCTAAAATTTTAAGTAAGTCTTCACTTTTTTGTTGTTCACTAAATAGTTCAGTCAAGATGTTTCCATCTGCATCTCGATTGATTAATATATGTTTTGGCGACGGAATTAAACAATGTTGCAAGCCACCAAATCCGCCAATGGTTTCTTGATATGCTCCTGTATTGAAAAAGCCGATAAACAATGGCCTTTCTTTATTGTATTTTGGTAAATAAATAGCGTTCATGTGTTGTTCGCTATTATAATAATCATCACTATCACAGGTTAATCCACCAAGTAAAACACGCTCATAACTATCATTCCATCTGTTTATTGGCAACATGACAAAACGTTTATTAATGGCCCAAGTGTCTGGCAAAGTTGTAATGAAGGATGAGTTAATCATGTTCCACTTTTCACGATCATTTTGTTGTTTCTGATACAATACTTCATAAATCGCTCCTCCACTTTCACCAACCGTAAAACTACCAAATTCTGTAAAAATATTTGGCACATTCACGCCTTCATTGTCACAAGTGATTTTAATTTGGTTTACAATTTCGTCAACTAAATATTCGTAATCAAAATCAAAAACTAAAGAGTTTTTAATTGGAAATCCACCACCAATATTTAAACTATCTAAAGTTGGGCAAATCTTTTTTAAACTTATATAAACCTTTAAACATTTCTGTAATTCGTTCCAATAATAAGCGTTATCGCGAATGCCTGTATTGATAAAAAAATGAAGCATTTTTAGTTTCACTTTTTTATTCTTTTGGATTTGATTTTTATAAAAAGGCACTATGTTTTTGTAACCTATTCCTAAACGTGACGTATAAAACTCAAACTTCGGCTCTTCTTCTGAAGCTATTCGAATACCTACATTAAATTTACCGTTAATTTCATTTGAAAGCGACTCGATTTCTTCATAGTTATCAATAATTGGAATGGCGTTTTTCTGCCCATTATTTATTAATCTGGCAATATTGGTAACATATTGAGCCTGTTTAAAACCATTACTAATAACATAGGTTTCATCTGTGATTTTGCCTTCTCGTTTAAGGTTTTCAACAATATCGATATCAAAAGCTGATGATGTTTCAATATGAATATCATTTTTTAGTGCTTCATGCAAAACATGTTTGAAATGAGAGCTTTTGGTACAATAGCAATAGCTGTATTTACCTTTATATTCATGCTTTTCAATAGCATCATTAAACCATTTTTGGGCACGAATAATATTGTTAGATATTTGTGGTAAATACGTGAATTTTAAAGGCGACCCATAGGTTTCTACCAATTTCATAAGATCTATATCATGAAAGCGTAATTTGTGATCTTGAAGTGTAAATTCTTCTTGTGGAAAATCGAAAGTCTGATTTATTAAATCAAAATATTTAGTATTCATTATTTAGTTTAAACTGTTATATGTTGTTAAAAAAACAAAATGGAAACTTATTTGGTTTCAATATAGCAAATAATGAATGAATTTCAAACTTGAATTGGGTTTTGTCTAGTAGGGACAAAACCACAGTTGTGCCGACATGCAGCAATAGGGAAAAAAGAAGTTATCACAAAAATTCGGTTTCTTAATCTATAAGCAGCTTTTGAATATGACTTCCTAATTTTCAAAAGCCCGAACATAAAAAAATGCATCAATGTATACAGCTAATAACATTACAAATGAACTATAAAAAATTGAAATATATAGTTTTTTGAAAAAAAACTTTATGATTTTTATAATGTTATTAAAAATGAAAGCCAAAAGTACCCGTAACTCCAAATTTCCTAGCATCAGGATTGTCTAAATAATTACCTCTAAAGTTAAAGTCTATACGTAGTATCTTAAAAATATTACCAACACCTAAACTGTATTCATAATACATTTCTTTGTCAGGTGTATTATAAATAAGTCCTGAGGCATTGAGTGCTTTGTTTGCATCTGAAACTTCTCCCCAAACCGTTCTAAAACTAACAATTTCTCGAAGATTTAATTTTCGCAACCAAGGAATTCTTGAAAAGAAACGTGCATTAAAGTTATGTTGCAAGTGCAACGACGCATAAGTATCTGTCACAAACTCATAAAAATCAAGTTGTGAAAACGTGTTGTAAATTGAAAAGTAGGATTGATTTCCTGGAACCACACTTAACAACCCTAAAGGCACTTCGCCAAAAGTTTTACCAACTTCAATAGTTGAATACAACTTGCCAAAACCACCAATTTGCCATGGTTGCAAGTAAGAAAACTGTACTTTGGTATAATCAAAATCTCCATTTAAAATATTCTTATCACCAAAACTCACTTGAGCAAAAATTCTTGAATAATCGTCATTAGCATCATGACGTTCTACACCAAATCCTGTCATTTTTCGTCCTGGAAAGTATGACATTGAAAACGAGGTTTCAAACTGTTTAATATCCGAAGTAATTCCTGTAGATGATTCATCATCAAAATAATCTAAGCTAAACGTATCTGAAGCAGATTCTAAAGTTCTGTAATTGGCTCCTAATCTCATAACAACATTCCGCCAAGGTTCCATCTCAATGGCAGCACTAGTTAAACTTATAGAGGTGAGCTTATCATTAGTCCCTGAGCCTACAACAGAAGATGACGCTAAACTTCGGCCTAACACATCAGTCGACGTCGTTAAACTTGCTCCTATTTGCTCAACATCACGACGATTTCCTCCTGAAATAATGAATCTATTTTTCTTATCAAGCAACCATTTCCCTGAAATACCATATTTAAATTTATCATCTCTAAAACCATACGCTAAAAAGCCTTCCAATCTCCAAATATCATTTCTTCCAAAATAGGTTCTTCCGCCTGCTCGTACACGCATTCCTTCAACTTCATTAAACCCAAAGGTTGAAAAAATTGGCCCATAATCTAACGGCAATGTATTGAACTCAATATAGCCCGAAGATAAGATGCTTCCTAAATTATATAAACGCTTAAACTTTTTTACGGTTTTTAAAGTGTCTAACATTTTATATACGCCAACTTCGTCTTTGTTGAGTTTTTCTAATCTGTTGGTATCCCAAAAACTGTCGTCTCTATCATAAACATCTTTATCATAGTAATAAACTTCCTCTTCGTAAAACTTTTTTTCTTTTGGCAGATCGAACTTATAATTTTTATACAAAGTAGTTCGTTTCCCATAGACACCACGCGATTTTTCCTTTTTGCTAAATGCAAAATCAGACATCATATAATCACGTTTCACAAGAAAAAGCGAATCATTTAATACTTCAAATTCTTGCTCAATATAGATTTCTTTAACCCAATTTATATTAGCACTTTTTGAGGCTTGTAAGTTGATTTCTTTTATTGCATACGTTGTGTCTGCGACCCAAAAATCACCTTTAAAGGTCAATTCATTTTTACGTCTTGGATAATAAATAATGTTGTAACACCATTTGTTGTCTATAAAGGCACTGTCAGAAAGCACATAGTTATAGGTTTGTATTCCTGTTCTAGATAATGGACTTACGAAGCTTTTATCAAAGAATTTTAAGTAGTTATCATATATGTTATAATCTGAATACAAATCGCCAACAAAATCGATGACCACTTGGTTATCGTTAAAGCCAGAGTTTTTGTTTCCTTTTAAAACTTCTTTTTCTTTTTTGATGAAGTTATCTCCATAGACTCTAGAAGCTGCTTCATTAATAAACATTGGCAAATACGTTTTTCCAGTAACGCTTGAGGTATCAACTTGCTCAAAAACAAATTCCATTCCTCTAAATAACTTACTGTTAATTAAGGAACTATCGATGGTATTTATATCAAATTCAACTTTTTCATACTTATCGTATTCATATTGCTTAAAGCGCTTTAAACCATTTTCACGTTTCTTTGCCCAAACTTTTCTAAGAATATCAATAGCTGGATTGTTTTTTTTAGATTGTTTTCCCGTTACAAGTAAAACGGCATCTAATTGCGCTGCTGCTTCATTAAGAATCAATTTTAGGTCTAGATTCACTTTACTTTCAAGCGAAAGCTCTATGGTTTCATAGCCAATAAAAGAAATGATTATAGTATTCCAAGTTTCATCAGATTCTAGATAGAATCGACCATTCTCATTGGTAATAGTCCCTTCAGAAGAGCCTTTAAAAATAATATTAGCAAAGGCAACAGATTCGTTATTTCCATCAAACACATGACCACCAACTTTGGTTTGAGCTTGTGACATAAAAATCCCTAAAAACAAAAAAACTGAAAGTAATTTATATCTCATAGTAATAAAAAACTTCATCAATGTTGATGAAGTTTATATAACGTTAATGTAAACTTTTTATTGGTTATTTATACATAACCTTTTTAACTGCTTTTACAACATCATTGCTGTTAGGCAACCATTCTGCTAATAAAACTGGAGAATATGGAGCAGGAGTATCAGCTGTATTGATTTTAATAATTGGAGCATCCAAATAATCAAATGCTTGAGATTGTACTTGGTATGTAATTTCAGTAGCCACATTTCCAAAAGGCCAAGCTTCTTCTAAAATCACTAATCTATTAGTTTTTTTAACAGATTTCAAAATGGTCTCGTGATCCATTGGACGAACGGTTCTCAAATCAATAATTTCACAAGATATACCTTCTTTTTCTAATTCTTCAGCAGCTTTAAATGCTTCTTTAATTATTTTTCCAAAAGACACAATAGTCACATCAGTGCCTTCACGCTTTACATCAGCAACACCAATTGGCAAAATATATTCACCTTCTGGCACTTCACCTTTATCACCATACATTTGCTCGCTTTCCATAAAAATAACTGGATCGTCATCTCTAATTGCGGCTTTTAATAAGCCTTTAGCATCGTAAGGATTTGAAGGAACAATCACTTTCAATCCAGGTGTATTAGCATACCAACTTTCAAAAGCTTGAGAGTGTGTTGCTCCCAACTGACCAGCTGAAGCTGTTGGGCCTCTAAATACAATTGGACACTTAAATTGTCCGCCAGACATTTGTCTAATTTTAGCAGCATTATTGATGATTTGGTCAATACCAACCAACGCAAAATTAAAGGTCATAAACTCCACAATTGGTCTGTTCCCTGTCATGGTTGAACCAACTGCAATTCCAGCAAAACCTAATTCGGCAATTGGAGTATCTATAACGCGTTTTTCTCCAAACTCATCTAACATGCCTTTTGAAGCTTTATAAGCACCATTATATTCTGCAACTTCTTCTCCCATTAGGTAGATACTCTCGTCTCTACGCATTTCTTCACTCATTGCCTCACAAATGGCTTCTCGAAACTGGATTGTTTTCATATGTTTATTGTAATAAGAACAGCAAAAGTAACAATATTTGATAAAAAATATGTAAACGAACAACTAAATATTTCCTATGCACGCATAGGAAATTAATGGAATTTTGATTACCTTCGTAACCTCAAAAATTAATACGTTTAAACAAATATATAGATATGAAAATATTAGTATGTATCAGTCATGTTCCTGACACTACATCAAAAATTAATTTTACTGATGGTGACACCAAATTTGACACCAATGGTGTGCAATATGTTATTAATCCGAATGACGAATTCGGACTAACCAGAGCCATGTGGTTTAAGGAAAAGCAAGGCGCGACTGTTGCAGTAATTAATGTTGGTGGACCAGAAACTGAGCCAACATTAAGAAAAGCATTAGCGATTGGTGCTGATGAAGCTATTAGAGTTAATACTGAAGCTAAAGACGGTTTTGCAGTTGCCAAAGAACTTGCAAACATTATTAAAGAAAGAGGTTTTGATTTAGTAATTGCTGGACGTGAATCTATAGATTATAATGGAGGTATGGTTCCAGGAATGATCGCTGCGCTTACAGACGCCAATTTTGTAAACAAGTGTATTGGTTTGGAAATTGATGGTACAAGTGCAAAAGCGATTAGAGAAATTGATGGTGGAAAAGAAACAGTTTCTACATCACTTCCATTGATAATTGGAGGACAAAAAGGTTTGGTTGAAGAAAGCGATTTACGTATCCCAAACATGAGAGGTATCATGATGGCAAGACAAAAGCCATTAACAGTTGTTGAAAGTGTTGGAGCAAATGCCGAAACTACTGCTGTTAAGTTTGAAAAGCCCGTTGCAAAAGGAGCTGTTACATTAGTATCACCCGATAATTTAGACGAATTAGTGAACTTACTTCACAATGAAGCTAAGGTGATTTAATCTGTGATTAAATCATTCCGAACGCGTTTCGGAATCTTTTGAAGTTAACAAAAAGGATTAATAAGATTCCTGCCTTCGCAGGAATAACAAAATAAAATTTTATGTCAGTTTTAGTATATATAGAATCAGATCGAGGAAAATTTAAAAAATCTGCATTGGAAGTTGCTTCTTACGGAAAAGCAGTTGCAAACCAATTAGGCACTTCATTAACAGCTGTTACATTCAACGCAAATGATGCTTCAGAATTAGGGAAGTATGGGGTAGATAAAGTATTAAACGTATCAAATACAGATGGTTTTAACGCCAAAGTTTATGCAGATGTAATTAAGCAAGCAGCAGCTACAGAAGGCTCAAAAGTTGTGGTGGTAAGTTCGACTTCAGATAGCACCTATTTAGCGCCTTTATTAGCTGTTGGCCTAGATGCTGGTTACGCTTCAAATGTTGTTGATGCTCCAACTAGTATTTCGCCGTTTACAGTAAAACGCACCGCTTTTACAAATAAAGCATTTTCATTTACAGAAATAAACACAGAGGTTAAAATTGTTGGTGTATCCAACAATTCTTTTGGATTGGTAGAAACTTCAGGAAACGCTTCAATGGAAAGCTTTTCACCTTCACTTGCATCATCTGATGTAAAAGTTGAATCGGTAGATAAAGCATCAGACAAAGTATCTATTGCAGATGCAGAGATTGTAGTATCTGCAGGTCGCGGATTAAAAGGACCAGAAAATTGGGAAATGATTGAAGAACTAGCAGAAGTGTTAGGAGCAGCAACAGCTTGTTCAAAACCTGTTTCCGATTTAGGTTGGAGACCGCATAGCGAGCACGTTGGACAAACAGGAAAACCTGTAGCTGCAAACTTATATATAGCTATCGGAATTTCTGGAGCCATTCAGCATTTAGCTGGAATTAACGCTTCAAAAGTAAAAGTAGTTATCAATATAGACCCAGAAGCACCATTTTTTAAGGCTGCAGATTATGGAGTTGTTGGTGATGCTTTTGACGTCGTTCCAAAACTCATCGAGAAATTAAAAGCATTTAAAGCACAAAACGCATAGTTTTTTCAATCTTTTATTTATAAAGGACTGCTTAAATTGTATTTTACTAAACTTTAAACTATAAGGTTTTTAGCATTTAAGCGAAATTTTTTAAGTTTTCGTCTTAAATCTGGCTTTGGCAGTTGGTAAAGTCCTAATTTAAACGGTTCTTTGTTTTTTAAACATTATGAGTTTAGTACGTCTTAACATAAAAGGCATTTCTTACAGCCAAACACAAAATGGAGCATATGCTCTTATTTTAAATGAAGTTGATGGAGATCGAAAATTACCAATAGTTATCG
>CALGIH010000137.1 GCA_937916035.1 uncultured Lacinutrix sp. | reverse complement strand
GAACGCGATTGCTTTACATTTTCACCTAAAGCAAATTTTATAAACTTAGGTGCGTTCTTATTTATAAGACCATTAGCAGATTCTCCCCATTTTAATTTAATGATTGCAGAGCGTCCTCCAATTGGATTTGCTGAACCATGTAAAATTTGAGCAGATGTAACACCACCAGCAAGATTTCTGTATATATTAATATCATCTGAATCTATAACATCTTCTATAGATACTTCAGCTGAAGAATTCTGACCTCCTTCATTAACGCTGGCAGCCGCAATATGCGTATGCTCATCTATAACTCCTGCTGTTATATGTTTGCCTGTCGCATCAATAACTGTAGCGTTACTATCGCTTAAATTGTTTCCAACTTTAGCAATCTTTCCATTCTTAATTAAGACGTCAGTATTTTTAAGGATACCTTCAGATTCATTAGTCCAAACCGTTGCATTTTTAAATAAGATTGTTTCTTGTTGAGGTAATTCAGAAACACCATAAGAACCATTTGGATAGGTCACTGGCATTAGTTTTACTTCATTGTCTCCACCACCTCGTTTTTTCATATCATCTTTTTTGGAATCTCCTTCACTTGGTGCTTTTTTAGCAAGCACATAAGCAGTGTTTCCATTAGGATCAATGAGTTTTCCGTTTAGGTCATCACTTCTATCAACACGTGAAGTAAATCTCATAAATTCTTGTTTGGTAGAATCGGTACTTGTAAACGTTAAGTTTACCCAATCATCACTATACGTTATTTTTGATCCTAATTGCTTACCATCACTTTTTATATCTGCTTTTGGTTTGCTAGAAGCACCAGAAATTGAAATGTCATAGGTGTTTCCTGCCATTGTAAATGAGTAATCACCATTAATATCTTTCACATTCATATCATTGATAATGTCTCTGCTTCCTTTAACCCAGTTTTCATAAAGGGTTGTGCCTTTTTCAAAAATTTCTCCTGAAGTAATTAAAAAATTAGCATAAGCTCCATTTTTAAGAGAACCAATTGAATTTGAACATCCTAAAATTTCTGCAGGAACCGTTGTTAGTGCTTCCAATGCTTTGGTTTTGTCCAAACCATACTCAATAGCCTTCATTAAATTGGTTTCAAACATTTTTGGGGATTTTAATCCGTCTGTTGTGAAAGTAAATTTAATACCATTGTCTGCTAGAGCTTTAGGGTTTGAAGGTCTTTGATTCCATTCACGCATTGCAGATAGCTCTAAAACACTCGCTGCAAAAGGATCTTCAACATCATAAGCGTTTGGGAAATCTATAGGAATGATAAAAGTTGCATTAGTTGCTTTAATTTCTTTAATGCGCTCATATTCATCACCGCCACCAAGAATTATATATTGTGTATTAAACTGATCACCAACTTTATCAACTCTTAAAGCATTGGCTCTGTCTCCAGCAGCGATTATCTTTACTAAACTTTTATTGTTATTAAAAGCTTCTAGTGAGCGATCTGTTATAGTAATACCACCTTTAGCATACCAATCAGCATCAAGATTTACTTGTCTGATTAGAGCCATTGATCCCATGACTGAACTTGGATAAGATTGACTAGATTTTAAACTTTTACTCAATGATAAATAAGCTGCTGATCTGTCGCTTAAAATACGTTCAGCATCACTTCCTTCACTTGTAAGTGCAATTAAAGCTCCAGTTCCACGCATGATACCATCTTGTAAATGTGTGTTTACAACACCGAATCCAACGTTTCGTAAATCGGAAGCTGCTTTAGCATCATATTTGAAATTGTCAACTGCATTTTGTTCTGGTCTTATGTGGTCATTCCAATAGAAACCTTCACGTGATGGATCATACTGACCACCACCAAAACCGCCAAATCCCTGACGTTTAGGTTTTTCTACTCCAAAATCTGAATAGATATCAATAAATGAAGGATAAATACTTTTGCCTGAAAGATCAATAACCACTGCATTAGCAGGAATGCTTACTGAAGTTCCAGAAGCTACTACTTTACCATCATGGATAAGTAGTGTGCCTTTGTCAATAACTTGAGTTGGCGTTACATAAATTTTGGCATTTATGAATGCTGTGTAATTTGTGTTTTCCGATTTTACGCCATCGTTTTTTGGGAAATGCTCTTGTGCCACAATTGAAATTGTGCACATAAGCATCATTAAAATAAGATACTTTTTATACATATTTGGTTGGTAAAAAATTAGATTTTAAATTTACTAAAATATACTCTTAATATATTTAATTAAGATTTTTTTAACTTTTATAGCTGCCTGTTTTTAAAGTAATTCACGAACAATGCTACTGCATAGCTATAGCTCTCAATGCCTTTATCTTGATTGTTGGCTTTTAAAAAGGTGTCGTATGATTCTTTAAATAACGGCTCTAATGGATTTTGATATGAGCTCCAGAACTCATAAGATTCTTGATAGTTTTTCAAGATGCCTTTATTTATTTTTTCAACAAGGCTATCATATAAAGTGATATCTCGTTTGGATAATTCACTTAGGCAATGACGA
>CALGIH010000136.1 GCA_937916035.1 uncultured Lacinutrix sp. | reverse complement strand
TCTTAAGGCGTCTAGGGCCCGTTGAATCGCAGCAGGGGAAAGTTCGTTGTTTTTGGTAAATACAAGAGAAAGTAAGCTTATCGATGCAAAATTAAAGGCTATAGAACTTGAGAATCAGTATTTTTCAACCAAAGCCTTACTGTTTAATAGTTTGATTGTAAATCCTAGTTTATAAAAAAATCCGAGCATAAATTTAGTATATTTACCTGCTTCTAAATTAAGTATATGAACGTACATTTTATTGCAATTGGTGGTTCTGCAATGCACAATCTAGCCATAGCACTTCACAATAAAGGATATATAATAACAGGAAGCGATGATACTATTCATGATCCTTCAAAATCTCGATTAGAAGCTAAAGGATTACTGCCTGACGCCTTTGGTTGGTTTCCTGAAAAAATCTCACAAAATTTAGATGCCATTGTATTGGGAATGCATGCCAAAGCAGATAATCCAGAATTGCTAAAAGCTCAAGAATCAGGCGTAAAAATCTACAGTTATCCAGAGTTTTTATACGAGCAATCTAAACATAAAACCAGAGTAGTCATTGGTGGAAGCCATGGAAAAACAACTATTACCTCAATGATTTTGCATGTGATGCATTATCATGATCGAGACGTTGATTATATGGTTGGCGCGCAATTGGAAGGTTTTGACGTCATGGTAAAATTGACTGATGACAATGACTTTATCGTGTTAGAAGGCGATGAGTATTTAAGTTCACCAATTGATCGACGACCTAAATTCCATTTATACAAACCTAATATTGCACTGTTAAGTGGTATTGCTTGGGATCATATCAATGTATTTCCAACCTATGAAAACTATGTAGAGCAGTTTAGTATTTTTGTAGATAGTATCGTAAAAGGAGGAAGCATCAATTATAATGAAGAAGATGCTGAAGTGAAACGTGTTGTGGAAACTTCTGAAAACACAATTAGGAAACTACCTTATTTTACACCAGAATATACAGTTGAAAACGGACAAACCTTACTAGAAACTCCAGAAGGTTCTTTGCCAATCGAGGTATTTGGGAAACACAATTTAAATAATTTGGCAGGAGCCAAATGGATTTGTCAACATATGGGAATTGATGAAGACGATTTCTACGAAGCCATTTCAACCTTTAAAGGTGCTAGCAAACGTTTAGAGAAAATTGCTGAAAGTAAAAACAGCGTTGCTTATAAAGATTTTGCGCATTCGCCAAGTAAAGTCGAGGCAACAACCAATGCTGTTAAAGAACAGTATCAAGATAAAGTAGTTGTAGCTTGTTTAGAATTGCATACATACTCAAGCTTAAATGCTGAATTTTTAAAAGAATACAAAGGCGCATTGGATGCTGCTGATGTTGCTGTGGTGTTTTATTCACCTCATGCTGTTGAAATTAAAAAACTAAAAGAAGTCACTCACGAGCAAATTTCAACTGCTTTTGAACGTGACGATTTAATTATATATACCAATCCTGACGATTTTAAAAAGTTCTTGTTCGCACAAAATTTTGATAACAAAGCGTTATTATTAATGAGTTCTGGAAATTATGGTGGATTGGATTTTGAGGAAGTGGCAAGACTAATAAGTTAACACTGTCATTCCTGTGTATGCAGGAATTTATTTTAAAGGAGCGGAAATGGCAGTGGTACGAGAACTTAAATTCCGATGCTAGTAGTGCTTGGACGTCGGAGTCGACGGAGACTTTACAGTCTCAGATCGGTTCTGTACGGCAAATACGGTTTAAGCGAGAACATTTGAGAAATATTGGTGACAAAGATTATTTTGAGTACAGTCTTGATTTAGCAATTGGTGT
>CALGIH010000135.1 GCA_937916035.1 uncultured Lacinutrix sp. | reverse complement strand
ATACATTTTCAGAACGAAGCGTTTGTTAATTTTTAGAGGTGTAAAATAAAGTTTTATTATCATTTGCCCAAGTAGAAGAGCCCGTTGTGTTTTCAATACTTTCAGTTAAGATTTGATCATTTTTTAAATCTTTTATGTGAATTGTGTATTGTCGCCTTCCTAAAAAATCCAACCCATAAGAAACCTTATTGTTGTCTGGACTGATGCTAATTCCTGTGAGTTTGAAATAAGAATGACCTTTGGCCATTTCATTACAATCAAACAACAACTCATCTGTAGCTTCTAAAGATTCTTTTCTTCTTATATAAATTGGATAACCCTTTCCTGTTTCAAATTTTATGATGTACCAATAACCATTGTATTTGTAAGGAACAGATTCATCATCCTCTTTAATACGAGATTTCATTTCTTGAAACAAATCCTTTTGAAACTGTTCCGTATGCTTCAACATACTGTTACAATAATTATTCTCTTGCTCTAAATAATCAATAACTTCTGGATTTTCTCTATCGTTTAACCAAAAATAATTATCAATTCTAACGTCATTATGTGCAACTAATTCTTTAGGAATTTGCTTTGCAATTGGAGGAAGTATGTTTTTTTTCAAGGAGTGAAATTTTATGCTATTTTAAGTCTTCAAAAATATAAAAATTAAATAGTTTTGCATCTATAACTAAAAACTAAATATTGTGTTCGGAGATTTAAAAGGAATGATGGGTAAGTTTAAAGAAACCCAAGCCAAAGTTGAAGCGACCAAACAACGCTTAAATTCAGTTTATATTGATGAATTGAGCTCTGATAGTTTATTAAAAGTAACTATTACAGCAAATAGAAAAATTAAATCAATTGATATTGACGAGCAATTGCTTGAAGATAAAGAACAATTAGAAGATTATTTAATTTTAGTACTTAATAAAGCCATTGAAAAAGCTGGCAACGTGCACGAAACTGAGTTAGCTGCAGTTGCAAAAGAAGGCATGCCAAATATTCCTGGAATGGATATGTTTAAATAGAGTCTTTCACTTCAAGTCTATACTTTATTTTAAGTTTTTTTCGTCCCCATTCTTTAGCTGCCCTAACATCAGTTCCCATATAAATATCGATATGATTTTTCCAGCGTTCGTGCATTCTATCTTTCACTACAAAAACACCCTTAAAGCCTTCGAGAGTAACCAAAGTATTATGTTTTAAGCCTGTTTTTAATAAGTCATTGGAGACAGCAATGTATTTCATACCTGGCACTAATGTATCACCAAAAGCTGTAATATTTGGATTTGAGTTTGTTTGATTTGGAACTGAATTATACGCTGATGCAATGACTTCTTTTGGATGCCAAACATATTTTTTGGAATCTTTTTGATTACAACTAAAAAAAACACCAATAACGCAAATGAAATAAACATGCTTAAGCATAAATTAGAGTTGTAGTTTATTTCAAGATACGAAATTTATTAAAAATGAGATTTAAATATCTAAATTTCTAAGGATTGAAAGAAGTCTATCATGCATCACATCAGTATAATCCAAATGCGTCACAATTCTTAGTTTTCCGCCTCCCATTCCAATGATATGAATGTTTTTATCTGCCAGCTTTTGAACAAAAGTCGTTTCGCTAACTTCCGGGTTTAGCTCAAAAATAATGATATTGGTTTCAATAGGCTCAACCTTTTTTATCATAGATAATATACTTAAAACCTCTCCTACTTCTTTTGCCTTTTTATGATCTTCAGCTAAACGTTCAAAATTAGTATCAAGGGCATACAATCCAGCAGCAGCTAGATATCCAACTTGACGCATGCCTCCACCAAAAATTTTTCGGATTCTAATAGCTCCTTTCATGATGTCTTCATCTCCAACCAACACAGAACCAATTGGACAACCCAAACCTTTACTTAAACATACAGAAATGGTATCAAATAGGTCTCCATATTGCATCGCAGTTTCGTTTTTGGCCACTAAAGCATTCCATAATCGTGCACCATCTAAATGATAACCTAAATTGTGTTCTTTACAAACTGTTCTAATTTTTTTGATTTCCTCAAAATCCCAACATGCTCCTCCTCCTTTGTTTGTTGTGTTTTCAACAGCCACTAAACTGGTTAAAGGGCTGTGATAAAAATCTGGAGGGTTTATTGATTCTTCAACTTGACTAGCAGTAAACATACCTCTATGTCCATCAATAAGTTTACAGGAAACTCCACTATTAAAGGACGCTCCTCCACCTTCATAATTGTACACATGTGCATATTTATCGCAAATAACTTGCTCTCCAGGATTGGTATGTAGTTTTATTGCTGCTTGATTTGCCATACTTCCTGACGGGAAAAATAAAGCAGTTTTCTTCCCAAACATTTTAGCAATACGCGCTTCTAAAGCATTGACTGTTGAGTCTTCTTTATAAACATCATCTCCAACTTGAGCAGACAACATCGCTTCTAGCATACCCTTACTTGGCTTTGTAATAGTATCGCTTCTTAAATCTATTATCATAAATTAATTTGAAATGTAGTTACAAATATCGCTTCCAATTGGCGAACCATCAGGAATTCCTGGTGCATCTTGAATTTTGAATTCACCTGGTTCCTCGTTAAAGCGTTTTACTAATCTAATATATTGCATACCATAAGCACTGTTATCTAAACATAAGACAATATTCTGTATGGCTTTATTAGCAATTGCATTTACTTGCATGAAAGCATTATCATTGACTGCTAAATTCATTATTTGTTGTAACAGATTCATATTCACCATTTGTTGTACTTCATTTAAATACGCATCATTATGCTTCTTCTTAAATGTGTTATTGATAAGAGTGTTCAACATATCTTCTAATCCTAATTGATTAGCATCTAAACTTTTTTGTTGAATCATTCTGTTGGCTCGTTGTGGATGTAACAAAAAACTTAAAGTCATTTCACTTGCAGTTGATGCAGCACTTAGAGGGTCAAACGCAACGCCAGTTTTTCCATTGAAAGATTCTCTGGTTCTCCAATAGCTATAAGCACGAGGAGGAAATAATTCTAACTTATTCTTCGGAATTGCCAAAACTTCAGCATCAATAGAACTCAATAAAGCATTAAGGGCTTCTTTTTGAGTTGAAACATCGACGCTTTTAACTGTTAATTGATTATCTCCTTTTACAGCATAGTTATAATCTAAGCCTCCAACAACTTTTGCAGCTGCTTCTGCTTGATAACGATGGAAAAAATATAAAGGCACAAATACATCTTCTAAAACTGAATAAGGTTCTTTAGAGCGAATATTATCGACTGAAAAATTAGCTATCGCCTTTTTTCTAACCGCTAAAACATTATTTAATTCTTCTGATGCACTTTTACCATTATCCCAAAGATGCGCTGTGACATGTGCTCCTCCTTGTGCTCTCGCATCACTATCTGCAATAAAACGTAGTCCATCTTTTTTTGCTTTATCTAATATTTTGTTTAATTCATCAGTCTCATTAGCACCTTTATCAAATTCAGCATAGCTATAGGCAACTGTTACTTTATCCCAATTGCCAATACCAACTGCATAAGCATTACTTAAATCTACTTCTCCATTTTTAAGAGTGATTGTTGGATGTGGATAATCCATTACTGAAGCTCTTCCATTGGCACTTGCTGCAAAGTTATGCGTAAAGCCTAATGTATGTCCAACTTCATGTGCTCCTAATTGTCTTAAACGAGCCAATGCCAACTCTAACATTGGTTCATAATTATCATCACGTTCTGCAAATGGTTTGTTCATTAACGCTTGAGCAATTAAAAAATCTTGACGAACCCTTAAACTACCTACACTTACATGACCTTTAATTATTTCACCTGTTCTCGGGTCTGTGACACTACTTCCATAACTCCAACCTCTTGTTGAACGATGAACCCATTGAATCACATTATATCTACAATCCAAAGGATCTGCATCATCTGGTAACATTTTTACTTGAAATCCATTAATAAATCCAGCAGCTTCATAAGCTTGATTCCACCATTTTGCACCATCTAAAAGTGCTGTACGAATTGGTTCTGGCGTACCATTATCTAAATAATAGATAATTGGTTCTACTACTTCACTTTTGGCAGCTCCAGGGTTTTTTTTCTCCAATCTATGTCTAACTACAAAACGCTTGTTTATTTGCTCCTGAACAGGTGTTGAATAATCCATATAAGACATTGAAATTGCTCCACTTCTAACATCAAAAACTCTTGGCCTAAAATTATTATCTGGCAATTCTACAAAAGAGTGATGCTGATTTACAGTAACTAGCGAACTTGTTGGTGTCACGCTACGTAAATTACGTCCTGTTGCATCGCCTTTAAAAGTCAACAACACATCAAACTCAATGTTTTTCGGAAATGCCCTTGTACGTTCTAACCACATCGCACTTTTACTAGCATCTAAACTATAAGAGCCTTCACCAGAGGCTCTT
>CALGIH010000134.1 GCA_937916035.1 uncultured Lacinutrix sp. | reverse complement strand
GACAGTTAATAACTAAGCTCTGTATTAATTTTCTATATAATACTATTGTAAAAACCTTTATAACATCCTTTAAAATTCGTCAGATATTTCGTAAATTCGTGAAGTTACTTTATAGTAACAAATTCACAATAAAATTTAAGAATACTATGTCAAAAACTGCTACGTTAGAATATAACGGTAAAAAACATGAATTTCCTTTAGTCACTGGAACAGAGAATGAAGTTGCTATGGATATTAACAGCTTGAGAAGTGCAACAGGAGGATTAATCACAATTGATCCAGGATATAAAAATACAGGATCATGTGAAAGTGCTATTACGTTCTTAGATGGCGAAAAAGGTATTTTAAGATACAGAGGCTATTCGATTGAAGAACTCGCTGAAAAAGCAGATTTTCTTGAAGTTGCTTACCTTTTAATCTTTGGTGAATTACCAACAAAAGAACAGCACCAAAAATTTCATGCAGATATAAAATCGAAATCTGTTGTTGATGATGATGTGCGTAAGATTGTAGATGCTTTTCCAAAATCAGCACATCCAATGGGTGTTTTGTCCTCACTAACAAGTGCTTTAACAGCGTTTAATCCATCTTCAGTAAATGTGAATTCTAAAGAAGACATGTACAACTCAGTTGTAAAAATAATGGGAAAATTCCCAGTATTGGTAGCTTGGACATTGCGTAAGAAACAAGGTTTGCCTTTAGATTATGGAGACAATAGTTTAGGTTATGTTGAGAACGTTTTAAAGATGATGTTCAAACAGCCTAATGAAGAGTATGTTCAAAATAAAGTCATCGTTAATGCTTTAGATAAACTATTAATTTTACATGCAGATCATGAGCAAAACTGTTCAACATCTACTGTAAGAATAGTTGGTTCTTCACACGCTGGTTTATTTGCATCCTTATCTGCTGGAATTTCAGCACTATGGGGACCACTTCATGGAGGTGCAAATCAAGCTGTATTAGAAATGCTAGAAGCAATTAAGGAAGATGGAGGAGATACTAAAAAATACATGGCTAAGGCTAAAGATAAAGAGGATCCTTTCCGCTTAATGGGCTTTGGACATCGTGTCTATAAAAACTTTGATCCTAGGGCAAAAATAATTAAAGCTGCAGCAGATGAGGTTTTAGCCGATTTAGGTGTTGACGACCCAATTTTAAATATTGCTAAAGGTCTTGCTGAAGAAGCACTTAGTGATCCTTATTTTGTAGATAGAAAATTATATCCTAATGTAGATTTTTACTCAGGAATTATTTACAGAGCAATGGGAATTCCTACTGATATGTTTACTGTTATGTTTGCTTTAGGTCGTTTGCCAGGTTGGATTGCTCAATGGCGTGAAATGCGTTTAAACAAAGAGCCAATAGGTAGACCAAGACAATTATACATTGGAGAAACTTACAGGCCATTTAAAACTATAGATAAAAGATAATTTCACAAAATCATAAATAAAAAAGCCTCATAAAGCTCTATGAGGTTTTTTATATTTGTTAGAATATGATAAAGCTAAACATAAAAAACGAAACGTCACGACTCCGTTCGGTCGTCTTAGGAATTGCAAAAAGCAATGGGCCAATTCCTACTATTGAGGAGGCTTATGACCCAAAGTCTACACAGCACATCAAAGCAGGAACTTATCCAAAAGAAGAAGATATGATAAAGGAGATGGATGCGGTAGCTGAAGTTTTTAAAAAATATGATGTAGAAGTTTTTCGTCCTAAAATAATAGAAGGTTACAACCAAATTTTTTCTAGAGACATCGCTTTTGTAATTGAAGATAAGATCATTACAGCAAATATTTTACCAGATCGAGATAAAGAAATTGATGCGATAGACCATGTATGGCAACAGATCCCTAAAGAAAACCGTATTAAGTTACCAGCATATTGCCATGTTGAAGGTGGTGATGTAATGCCATGGAATGACTATATTTTTATAGGTACGTATTCTGGAGAAGATTACTCAAACCATATAACTGCAAGAACCAATATGGATGCTGTAATTGCCATTCAAGAATTGTTTCCTGAAAAAATAGTAAAATCCTTTGAACTTAGAAAACATAACACTGATCCAAAAGAAAACGCTTTGCATTTAGATTGTTGTTTTCAACCTATCGGAAAAAACAAAGCCATCTTACATAAAAATGGTTTTTTAGTGGAAAGTGAATATCAATGGTTAGTTAATTTCTTCGGAAAGGAAAACGTCTTTGAAATTACTAAAGATGAAATGTATAATATGAATAGCAATATTTTTTCTATTTCTGAAGAGGTTGTTATTTCAGAGCGTAATTTCACACGCTTAAACACATGGCTTCGTGAACAAGGGTTTACAGTTGAAGAAGTTCCTTATGCCGAAATAGCTAAGCAAGAAGGATTACTTCGCTGTTCTACCATGCCATTGATTAGAGATTAATTATCATTTCTGCATACATAGGAAACTCCTTTATAAAAAAAATATCAGATGAAAAATATGCCAATTTCAAGAATTGCAACCTTAATTTTAATTTTAATTACAATTTCAGTTTCAGCACAAAAACTTACACGAACTGAAAATAACATACTAAAATCCATTGAAGCTAATAATGTTGAAGCCATTCAACTATTAAAAGATGTGGTGAATATTAATAGTGGCACCATGAACCATGACGGCGTCAAAAAGGTTGGCGATATTTTTAATGAAGCTTTTAAAAATATTGGATTTGGAACCAATTGGTATGATATGTCTGAGGTGAATCGCTCTGGACATTTGTTTGCAGAAACGTCTGGCAACAAAGGAAAAAAATTACTGCTTATTGGACACTTAGATACTGTTTTTGAAGCAGACAGTCCATTTCAAGAATTCAAAATGGTTAATGATAGTATGGCGCACGCGCCTGGAGGCAATGACATGAAAGGAGGTAACGTAATTATGCTTTATGCCTTAAAAGCACTCGCTGATAATGGTTTACTAGAAGATGCGCAAATTATAGCTGCTTTTACTGGAGATGAAGAAGCTTCAGGAAAACCTTTAAGTATTAGTAGAAAGAACCTTATTGATGCAGCAAAACGAAGTGATATAGCTTTAGGTTTTGAAACATCTACAGGATTTAATTACGCTACAGTTGCAAGACGCGGTGCTTCAGGTTGGAAAGTTGAGGTTTCAGGAAAAAGAGCACATTCTTCAGGTATATTTTCAGAAAGTACGGGAGCTGGAGCCGTTTTTGAAATGGCACGTATTTTAAATGAATTTTATAATAAAGTGAAAGGGGAAGAATATTTAACGTTTAATCCAGGGATTATTCTTGGTGGTACGCAAGTTAATTTTGAAGATGAGTTAAGCAAAGGAAGTGCTTTTGGTAAAAGTAATGTGGTAGCCCAAACCGCTGTTGTAGAAGGAGGTTTACGTTTCATTTCGGAAGAGCAAAAAGAAAATGCACGTGATAAAATGAGAGATATTGTAAACAATAATTTACCACAAACATCTGCTATAATAACTTTTGTTGATAGTTATCCAGCCATGAGCCCAACAGAAGGGAATAATAAGCTATTAGCTATTTTGAACCAAGTAAGTTTGGATTTGAAACAAGGAGAAGTAGAGGCTTTTGATCCAGGGAGACGCGGCGCCGCAGACACGTCTTTTGTCGCAAAATATGTTGATTGTTTAGATGGTTTAGGCACAATGGGAAACAGAGCACATACACCTGAAGAAACAGTAAACCTTAATACTATTGAAGCACTTACAAAACGTACTGCTATTTTGATTTATAGGTTGATAAATGAGAAGTAGTTTTTTTGGTTTCGTTTAACTTTAATGATATGACGTCGTTTTTAATGACTTATATCAAACGTTAAACGAATTTCGACTATTTTTTTGACAAAGTCAAGTTAGGTTTATCTTTAAAATGATTAATTTTGCAGCTTAAATGTTAGTCAATGCAACAAACCACCAATACCATTTTAATGGTTCGTCCTACAAGCTTTAGAGCCAATGAACAAACTGCCGTAAACAATCATTATCAAAAAGAAATGAATGATGTGGCACAAGCAACTTTACAGTTAAATGCTCAGGAAGAATTTGATGCTTTTGTTGAAAAACTAAGAAGTATTGGAGTCCATGTCGTTGTGTTTGATGCAAAAGATGGCTTGGATACTCCAGACTCCCATTTTCCAAACAATTGGATTTCATTTCACGAAAATGGAAACGTTGGTTTGTATCCAATGTTTGCTGAAAACAGGCGTTCAGAGCGTCGTGAATCAGTTTTAGACCAATTGGAAAGCGAAGGGTTTAATATTAAAAACATCATTGATTACACAAGTGCTGAAGACGATAATTTGTTTTTAGAAGGCACAGGAAGTTTGTTGTTAGATCGTGTCAACAGAAAAGCCTATTGCACTTTATCTGAACGTGCTAACGAAGAATTATTTATAGAATTCTGTGAAGATTTTGAGTTTACTCCTATTGTTTTTACAGCGAATCAAACCGTTGATGGAAACCGTACACCAATCTATCATACCAACGTGATGATGTGCTTAGGGGAAACCTTTGCAGTGATTTGCCTAGCAAGTATCGACGATAAAAAAGAACGTAAAAATGTCATCAAACATCTTAAAGAAGATGGCAAAGAAATTATTGATATTAACGAAAAACAAGTCAATAATTTTGCTGGCAATATGTTACAGGTCAAAGGTAAAGATGATAAGCGTTACTTAATTATGAGTCAAGCAGCTTATGATACGTTATCACCAGCGCAAATAAAAACCTTAGAAAAACACACTAAAATTGTATCAATCTCACTTAATATTATTGAAGCTTGTGGTGGTGGAAGTGCACGTTGTATGATGGCTGAGGTCTTTTTGCCACGAGCTTAGTTTAACTCATTTATTCTTCTAAATAATTAAAGTCAATTTATTGAGCTATTTTAGCATTAAACCTATAGTTCAATGCATCAACAAAAAGCACCTTGGTATTTTCTCTTACTACTTATATTAGCTGGAGAATCTGTATTTATTCTTCCCTTTGTACTTGCACGAGTTTTTAGGCCAACCGTTCTCGAAGTTTTTAATTTAGATAATATTCAGCTAGGTCTTTGCTTTTCTGTGTATGGTATTGTCGCTTTGCTTTCATATCTATTTGGAGGTCCTTTGGCCGATAAGTTTCAACCAAGAAAATTAATTGCTGTAGCTTTATGGATGACTGCTTTGGGTGGAATTGTATATGCTACTTTCCCGAGTTATAATGTGTTGAAAATACTCTATGGTTATTGGGGTTTTACAACTATATTTTTGTTTTGGGCTCCAATGATTAAGGCCACAAGAGTTTGGGGAGGAACAAAATCGCAAGGAAAAGCGTTTGGTTTTTTAGATGGAGGTAGAGGTTTGGTAGGAGCGCTTTTTGGAGTTTTAGGCGTGCTTATTTTTTCGCTGTTTATCACTTCAGAAATTGTAGATGCAACAACGTCTGAAAGTAAAGCTGCTTTTAAACAAGTAATTTTAGTGTCTTCAATTATTGTTATTCTTGTTGGTATATTGGTTTGGTTCTTTTTAAAATTAGATAAGAAAACAGAGAAAGAAATTGTTTTGGAAAAAATAACGATGTCTCAAGTTAGAGAAGTATTGCGTTTACCTTCAGTTTGGTTGCTTATGGTTATTATCTTGTGTGCTTATGTTGGTTATAAAATTACGGATGTTTTTTCTTTGTATGCTAAAGACGTCATGTTATACGATCAGATGCAATCGGCTCAAGTAGGTACGTTTTTATTATTCATTCGGCCTGTTATTGGCGTTGTTATTGGTGTATTGGCAGATAGAACGAAAACTACTTTCTGGTTACTGGTTAGTTTTATCGTTTCCTTTTTAGGAGCTTTATTATTTGCTAGTGGAATAATTTCAGGATCAGAAACAGCCTTATTCTTTATTTCAATATTGGTTGTTGCAACTGGAGTTTATGCTGCAAGATCGCTTTATTTTGCTGTCATGGAGAGAGGGAATATTCCTTTGGTTTTAACTGGAACTGCTGTTGGTCTTATTTCTATTATTGGCTACACACCAGATATTTTTGCTGGTCCAGCAATGGGATTTCTCTTAGAAAATTCTCCAGGTGCTAAAGGGCATCAACATGTTTTTTTGATGTTAGCTATATTTTCTTTTATTGGAGGTATTGCAGCTTGGTATTACTACAAATTATATAGAAAAAGCTAAAGGTATTATGAAATTGGCTTTGGTTTAGGAAGCTCAACAAAGAACTTACTACCTAAATTAGGTTCACTTTCAACCCAAATTTTTCCATGATTAATAGCTTATAACAAAAATTGGTTAAATCATGTTCAATGCCTAATTTCTAGGTTTTAATACCAATAAATTAGATAAAAGGAACAATAAATTTTGCCTAAAAAATGTTGCATCGATGAAAGGCATAAATCATAGAAAAACTACATAAGCGTCGATGAAATGCACATCCTAACGATTCAAAAACGCGATAAACGTTAAATATTTGATAATGAATTAAATAAGTTTCAAAAAAATAATACGTATTTTAACATAAACTAAAAAAAATAGAATTATGAATAGTATAGTTAAAATGATTTTACTCGTCGTAGGCGTTGTATTATTAGGCTATGGTATTTACACCTTAATTGCGCCAGAAGCTTCAATGGATCTTGGAGTGATAAGCGCGAAGTGCAAGATAACAATGATTCTTACATTACTATAGGTTTAGGTTTGGTAGCTGTAGCACTAAGTAGATTAGGCGGAAAGAAAGCTTAATCTTTATTTAAGGATATTATAAATAGCTTGATAACCTCGTGTTACCAAGCTTTTTTAATGCTCACTTTTGAATAAAAATTGCTGTAAAAAAACATATCTTTGCAGCTTAAAATTTAGCAGGAATGACCATTCAGGAAACTTTATCATTACACGTAAAAAAAGCTTTTTCTAATTTATATCAGGCTGAACTTGATACTGTAGAATTTCAGTCGACTCGTAAAGAGTTTGAAGGCGATATCACTGTAGTGACCTTTCCTATGTTGCGTATTGTTAAAATGAATCCTGCAAAATTAGGTGAAGATTTAGGTGAGTATCTCGTTGAACACGTTGCTGAAGTAAAAGCATTCAACGTAGTAAAAGGCTTCTTAAATCTTGTGATTGCTGATGGTTTCTATCTGGATTTTTTCAATAGTATTAAAGACGATACCAAATATGGTTTTGTTCAGGATATAGATGACAAAGCTGTCATGGTTGAATATTCTTCACCAAACACCAACAAACCTTTGCATTTAGGACACGTTCGAAATGTGCTATTAGGTCATAGTGTTGCCGAAATTTTAAAAGCTTCAGGAAAAAAGGTATATAAAACCCAAATCATTAACGATCGAGGGATTCATATTTGTAAAAGTATGTTGGCATGGAAACGTTATGGGAATAACGAAACACCTGAAAACACAGAATTGAAAGGAGATAAGTTGGTTGGTAATTACTACGTGAAATTTGATAAAGTCTACAAGAAAGAAATTGCTGATTTAATGGCGAAAGGACTTTCTGAAGAAGACGCAAAAAAGCAAGCTCCAATTTTGTTGGAAGCTCAAGACATGCTTATTAAATGGGAAGCTGGAGATAAAGATGTTGTTGCGCTTTGGAAAATGATGAACGATTGGGTTTATAAAGGTTTTGAAACCACTTATAAAAATATTGGTGTCGATTTTGATAGCTACTATTACGAAAGCAACACCTATTTGTTAGGTAAAGAATTTATTGCTGAAGGCTTAAAAACAGGCGTATTTTTTGCCAAGGACGATGGTTCTGTTTGGTGTGATTTAACAGCTGATGGCTTGGACGAAAAAATAGTGTTGCGTTCAGATGGTACAGCAGTCTATATGACGCAAGACATTGGTACAGCCATACAGCGACTTAAAGATTGTCCAGATGTTGGAGGTATGGTTTATACAGTTGGTAATGAACAAGATTACCATTTTAAAGTCTTGTTTTTAATTTTGAAGAAACTCGGTTTTGATTGGGCTAAAAATCTATTCCATTTAAGTTATGGAATGGTCGATTTGCCTAGCGGAAAAATGAAAAGTAGAGAAGGGACTGTGGTTGATGCCGACGATTTAATTGCCGAAATGGCAACTACTGCTCAAGAAATTTCTCAAGACTTAGGAAAACTTGAAGGCTATACAAAAGAAGAAAAAAAGGATATCTATAGAATCATTGGTTTGGGTGCTTTAAAGTATTATATCTTAAAGGTGGACCCAAAAAAACGGATTCTGTTTGATCCAAAAGAATCTGTAGATTTTCAAGGAAATACAGGACCTTTTATACAATATACTTATGCGAGAATTCAAGCTATTTTACGTAAAGTAGATTTTGATGCTTCTGTTACACTAAGCGCAGATAAAGTGTCTCTACATCCTAAAGAAAAAGAACTCATTAAGCAGTTAGAGTTATTTCCAGATGTGATACAGCAAGCAGCTGCAAACCACAGTCCTGCTATGGTAGCTAATTTTACGTACGACTTGGTTAAAGAGTTTAACTCCTTTTACCAAAATGTATCTATCCTTGGTGCTGATGAGCAAAACGAGAAGATATTGAGGGTGCAGTTAGCACAAAGTGTTTCTAGTACTTTAAAAAATGCCTTTGATTTGTTAGGTATTGAAGTACCTGAAAGAATGTAGGGTTTATGGAGTGTTCGTTAAGGCACATAGTTTCCAATTCCTCTAACAGAGGTTGATGGGTATATCTTTATGGTTGAAGTTTCGTTACTTAGTGTACTATTAAAGTACCCTAAAAAAACATCTCTATAGAATACTCTCCAAATTCCGTTTCCCTGATCTTCAGCACCGACATATTTTCCCTTAAGTCCAGCAGTTATATATACCCAATAACAAATACAACAAAGCAAAACTTAAAATTTCCGAAGTACTCATTTCAGAATTTTTAAATGCATTTAGTATAACAAAGCTATCAGGATTTTAAAACCTATTTCTCTACATAAGGTGCTCCCGCTGCTTTTAATTGGGTGTACATACTCTCCAGTTTTTGCTGGATGGCATTCAATCTATTCGTTGCACCCGTCAATTGTGTGGTTATAATTTGTAATTGGTTTTTATGCGTATTGGTGGGGCCGTACGTAGAGCGCTCAATCCCCCTATACACGGCAAAAAGTCTTTCTCCCAGCTGGGGCGCAGTCTTTTCGCCAATGGATAATTTTGCTGGATTTCCGTAGATATCAGCGTTCAATGCGTTGAGGTCATTACGGATGGCATTGAATTGAGTCTCCAAACTTCCGGGCTCGAGATTGGTTTTATTCGCAGCTTTTTCCATTGCGGTCAATCGTTGTGCGGTCTTTTTCATTTCAATATTAAATGCTGAAATTTCTCGGCTTGTAGTTTCGTAGCTTCTCCAAAAATCTGCCGTAACAGAAGGACTCGAACCTTTTAGTGCGCCTTCGTATAAAGGTTTTACATTAAAGGTAATGGTTTCATCCAGTTTTTTAATAGTTCCGTTTTCTTGAAGATACATGGTTGCTTTGTAAGTGCCTGGAGGCGCCATCAATCCTTTCGGTGCATCTTCGTTTTCCTCCAAGGGTTCTTTTTCATCGAGCATGATGGGTTCTAAGGTAGGGTATCTTAAATCCCAAGCAATACGGTTGATTCCATCTTTTGGAGTTGTGGTCAATTTTCGTATAATTTCGCCACTGCTATTTTCAATAGCAAAAATTAATTGGGGTTGTTCCGTCAGACTTTCAGCCGATAAAGCATCATACCCAGGAAAGGGAACATCTGAGTCTTTATAATTTTTTTCAGATTCTTTTCGTTTTGCTTCGGCAGTTTTTGGAGCTTCTTTTAAATAATAGGTAAATACAGCGCCAAAATCAGGATTGGGAGCAACAAAGTGGCTGTCGCCTTGACTTCCTTTACCACTCTCAAAACTCAAATGAGGTCGTTCCACATACCACCACGCATCGCGTGTAGAAAACAATTTGGCATCCTGCTGAAGTGTTGAATTTGTTAATTCGCGCAAAGGCGTAATATCATCAAGAATATAAAATCCGCGACCAAACGAAGCGCCCACAAGGTCATTTTCTCTTCGTTGAATGGTAATGTCTCTAAACGAAATGGTAGGCACACCGCCTTCCAACTTAGTCCATTGACCACCGCCGTTTATGGTGAAATAAATTCCGAATTCAGTAGCAGCAAAAAGCAAGTCTTTTTTTACGTGGTCTTGCACCAATCGCCAAACCATAGTGCCTTGCGGAATATTGCTCGAGATAGAACTCCACGTTTTTCCTTTATTCGTACTCTTTAATAAATAAGGTGTAAAGTCGCCATATTTATGATTATCCATAGCCACATAAACCGTATTGGCATCAAAAAGGTCAGCACGAATATCGTTTACAAAAGCAGTAGCGGGAACACCGGGAATTGAACCCACAGATGTTTTTGTCCAGTTCTTACCGCCATCTTCGGTCATTTGAATGATGCCATCATCTGTACCTGCGTATAATAAACCTTGTTGTTTTGGAGATTCAGCTAAAGAGGTAATCGTGTTGTAATTACTCATGGCATCTACATCCCAAGCTTCATTATAG
>CALGIH010000133.1 GCA_937916035.1 uncultured Lacinutrix sp. | reverse complement strand
GTGGGAAGAAAGACGCACACATTTTGCTAGCAAGACTGATGAAGGAGAATTCTTAGCTAAATCATGCCAGTTACAATATGATTATCGTAATGAATTAAATATGCCTGACAGTCAATTATTTGAATGTTTTGATAATGCTTACAAAACAGATGTCGCTACATTTACAAATCCAAAGTCATTATATACTTACTTTAAATTAATGGTAAATCTTTATGATGCTGGTAAAAAACCTGCAGAAGAATTATTCACCAAATATGATGAGATTTCTGAGAAAATAGAATCTGAAGTAAAAAATTACACAAAATTATTAAATAAGTATATTCCAGCTGGTGATACTGACGAAGAAATTAAGTTAAGTACAAAAGATCAGAGAATAGTTGACTCTTATACAAGTTACTTAAGAGCTTATGATCAAATTGGATCTGGTATGGATAAAGATTTAGGTGATCGTGCAAACTGCGAAAACTTAGTTCCTTTATACAATAGAAACTACGAACAAAATAAAAACGATGGTTTATGGTTACAAAGAGCTATGAATAGATTGTATGCAAAAGAATGTACAGATGACCCATTATTTGTTAAAATAGTAGAACAAAAAAACAACCTCGAGCCTAGTGCTGATACAGCTTATTATTTAGGGTTGTTAAAAGAAAATAGTGGTAATGATAGCGAAGCATTAGCCTATTATAATCAAGCCGTTGAATTACATCAAGATGATTATGAAAAAGCTAAAATACTTTACAGGATTGCTACTGGCTATAAGAAAAAAGGCAGTTATGGCCAAGCAAGAACTTACTATCAAAAAGCAGTTTCAGCAAGCCCATCAATGGGGAAAGCGCATTTAGCAATTTCTCAAATGTATGCAAGTAGTGCTAATAGCTGTGGAGCTGATAACTTTTCTAAAAGAGCGGTGTATTGGTTAGCTGCAGAAGAAGCTAGAAAAGCTGGACGTGTTGACCCTAACTTGTCTAGAGATGCTGCGAATACAGCTGCGAACTATATGTCAAAAGCACCAAGTAAGAGTGAGATATTCTCTGAAGGACGTTCAGGTGAAACCATTAAAATTGGTTGCTGGATCGGTAGAAGTGTGAAAGTGCCAAACTTATAATGCCATTTAAAATATTAGATATTAAATTTTACATAGTCACAGTTTTTACTGTGACTATGTTTTTTTCATGCAAAGACAACTTTAAAGAAGTTCAAAATATTGGTATTGTTGATAGTGGACCTTTAACTGTTGCAGAGCATATCAATACAAAATACACAGATTCTGGACGCCTTAAAATGAATTTGCAAAGTGCTAAAATGCTCGATTTCTCAAACAGAGCATTTGCTTTTTTCGAATTCCCAATTGGAGTAAACCTCGATATTTTTGACGCCGATAATAATAAAAGCAACGTCATTGCAGATTATGCTTTGGTTTATACAAAAACCGACTTAATTGATCTTAGAGGTAATGTCGTGTTAACAACTCATAATAAGGATACTTTGTTCGCGGAACAGTTGTATTATGACCAGAAAACGCAATGGCTCTTTACCAATCAACCTGTTCGTTTTAGAACAAAAAATGAAATCATTAATGGCAATGGTTTTGACTCCAATAGAAATTTTACAAATGCTGAAGTTTTAGAGACGACAGGAATTATCTATATAGACGAATAATACGTATCTTTGCCGTATTAATTTTTTATTTTAGAAATGAAATTACTTCAATTTTTACAATACGCTTATTTGTTTTTTGTGGTGCTATTTCTATATGATGCCATTAGTAATTGGAATTTAGATAGAAGTCGCTCTTACATGTCACTATTTTTTGCTGCATTGGCAGTATTTATGTTTTTCTTCAGAAAAAAATACAGAAAACGATTTGAAGATCGTGGTAAATTATAAGCATGAGTAACGAAGTTATCATCATCATTGCATCTTTACTGTTTTCAGCGTTTTTCTCAGGTATGGAAATTGCCTATATTTCATCAAATAAAATTCACATTGAAATAGAGAAAAAACAGCGTGGATTATTAGCGAGGATACTCACAAAGCTAACCGTTAAGCCTTCAAAATTAATTGCTACCATGCTTATTGGTAACAATATTGCTTTGGTTATTTACGGTTTCTTTATGGGAGATTTGCTCGTTAATTGGTTTCAAACCATGCTGCCTTCCAGCTACAATATAATCAACGTATTGCTAGTAGATTTTAACTTGCTTACACAAACCATAATTTCAACACTTTTAATTCTTATTACCGCTGAGTTTTTGCCTAAGGTGTTCTTTCAAATTTATTCCAATCTGCTGCTTAAAGTATTCGCTGTTCCTGCCTATGTTTTTTATGTGCTGTTTTCGTTTGTTTCAGATTTTGTTATTTGGATATCAGATGTAGTCTTGAAGCAATTTTTTAAAACCGAAGGTGATGAAGTACAGTTGGCTTTCACTAAAGTAGAACTTGGGCATTATATTAGTGAACAAATGGAATCGGTTGAAGGAAGAGATGATGTTGATAGCGAAATTCAAATATTTCAGAATGCATTGGAGTTTTCAGATGTAAAAGCAAGGGAAGTAATGATTCCGAGAACTGAGTTGGAGGCCGTTGAAATTCACGATTCCGTAAAGTCATTAAGCGAATTATTTACAGCAACCGGTTATTCAAAAATTCTAGTTTATAAAACGACCATTGATGATATTTTGGGTTATGTGCATTCTTTTGACTTGTTTAAAAAACCCAAAACAATCAAATCTATAGTAATGCCTGTAGAATTTGCGCCAGAAACCATGTTGGTAAAAGATATTTTGAATATTCTAATTAGAAAACGTAAAAGTATTGCAGTCGTTTTAGATGAATATGGTGGCACCTCTGGAATCATTACTATTGAAGATATTGTAGAAGAACTGGTTGGTGAAATTGAAGATGAACATGATAGTATTGAGTTGCTTGAAGAACGGATTGATGAAAAAAATTATAAGTTCTCAGCAAGAATAGATGTCGATTACCTTAATGAAACCTATAAGTTAAACCTTCCAGAAAACGAGAATTATGAAACCTTAAGTGGCTTAATAGTGAGTTTTACCGAAGGGATTCCTGAACAAAACGAGCAAGTAAAAATAGAAAATTTTCTATTTACAATCCTAGAAGTTTCCACTACTAAAATAAACCTTGTTTCCTTAGAAATTATCGATGACGAGTAATTTTCCCACAAGAACTGAATTAATACGTTCAACTACTTTTTTAATTTAATAGAAAATGGTATTTTCGCCCACTATATTTAATAAAATTCAAAAAATCAATGGCAATTTTAAATAAAATAAGACAACAATCTTTAGTTCTAATTGTTGTAATCGCAATGGCATTATTTGCTTTCGTATTATCAGGACTCTTTGATGGTAGTGCAAATTTTTCTAGTAAATCTCAAAATGTTGTCGCTACCGTAAATGGTATTGACCTTAAGCGTGATGATTTCATGAATAAAGTAGAAAATGCTCAAAGACAGTATGGTAATTCAATGTCTAGTACACAAGCAATGAATACTGTTTGGGATCAAGAAGTTAGAAATGCGGTGTTTGAAAAACAATACGAAGCATTAGGCTTAACTGTTGAAAGAGATTATATCAGAAGTTTGCTAAGCCAAAGCCTTGCAAGTTTTGAAGAATTTAAAAATGATGCAGGCCTTTTTGATGAAAATAAATTAAACGAGTTTATTGCTAACCTTAAAGCAATTCAACCAGAAACAGCCATCTTAAATGGGTCACCAATCAATTTTGAAGCGTGGACTAATTTTGAAGCGAATATTGCAGTTACAGGAAAAGAACAAATGTATACCAATATGGTAAGAGCTGGAGTAATTGGTACTTTAGCAGATGGTGAATTAGATTATAAATTGGAAAACGATAATGTAGATTTAAAATTTATTCAAATCCCATTTGCTTCTATTCCAGATAGTACAATAACTGTTTCACAGGGTGATATCAAAACGTATATCAATAAGAATAAAGATAAGTATGAGGTAGATGAATCTAGAGACCTGTACTTTGTTCAGTTTAAAGAAGAACCATCTTTAGAAGATGAAGAAGCTATAAAAAATGAAGTGGCTTCCCTAGTAAAAGGAAAAACTGATAATTCAACTACAGCTGGAATTGATGAAACTGAAATTGGTTTTAAAGACTCTAAAAATGAAACTGCATTTTTAGCAGAACATTCAGCAACAAAGTTATATGATGGTTATCTATTTAAAAACACACTACCAACAGCTATTGCAGATAGCGTTTATAATATGAATGTTGGTGATGTTTATGGACCATATAAAGATGGTAATTTTTACAAAGCAACAAAGTTAATTGATATAAAACAAGTTGCAGATTCTGTAAAAGTGCGTCACATATTAATTCCATTTGTTGGAGCTACACGAGTTGATGCAACAGTAACTAAAACAGATTCTGAAGCAAAAAAGACTGCGGATAGTATTTATACTGTACTTAAAGGAAACCGTTCTAAATATAAAAGCTTGTTAAGTTTATCTTCAGATAAAGTAAGTAATGAAAAAGATGGTGAAATAGAATTTGCTTACACAGATAGTTTTGCACCAGAATTTAGAGACTATTCATTTGAAAATAAGGTTGGTGATTTTGCAGTAGTAAAAACAGCATTTGGTTACCATATTATTGAAATATTAAAACAAGGTGATCGTCAAAAAGCAGTTAAAATAGGAATCCTATCGTTGCCAATAGAGCCTTCTGAGCAAACTATTGATGATGTGTATAACGAGACATCTAAATTTGAAATCGCTGTTACAAAAGGTGTCTTTCAAGATGTTGCTAAAGAAAATGGTTATACTGTAAAGCCTGTTAGTAATATTAAGGAATTAGATGAAACTATTCCAGGGTTAGGCGCACAACGTGCAATGGTAAGATGGTCTTTTGAAGATGGTGTAAAAGTAGGAAGCGTTAAAAGATTTAATATTCAAGGTGGTGGTTATGCTGTAGCGGTTGTTAGCGCTATTAACGAAAAAGGATTAATGACTACAGAAAAAGCTTCAGTAACGGCATTACCTGCTATTAGAAAAGAAAAGAAAGCGGCTTTAATAAAAGAACGAGTTTCTGGTAAAACATTAGAAGAAGTTTCAGCAAGTGAAGGACAAATTATAAAAACGGCTGCTGCTGTTAATATGAAAAACCCAACCTTATCTGGAGCTGGAAGAGAGCCTTACGTTATTGGTGCTGCTTTTGGTTTGAGTGAAGGCGGAACATCTAAAGTGCTTACAGGTAATTTAGGAATGTATATGATTCAGGTAACAAAAATTACCAAAGCAGTTGAATTGCCAAGCTATCAAGCTGCTGCCAACAAAGTTGGTACTGCAAAAGCTAATAGTGTTAGCGCTGCATTGTTTACGGCATTAAAAGATGCTGCGAAAATTGATGATAATAGAGCTGCTTTTTATTAGTAGTTAGTTATATATTATAAAAAAAAAGAGCCTTTAAAAAAGGCTCTTTTTTTTTATAATACCATTGCACGATAAGGAATAATGGTTTGGTAGCCTTTTTGCTTAAAATAATCCATGTAGCTTCTGTTTCCAGTAGCTAAAATAAAATCACCTCCCCAAGCACCGAGACTTTTTATAGCTCCAGAATAATCAGAAAACAAACGAGTCTTTACTGTTGGAAGATTAATGAGTTTTGATATGATTTGTTCATGCTTTGTGATAAGACTTTCAAATTCAGAAATGGTTTGACAATTAATAATGCGATCTGTTATGGTATTAATTTCAATAATAGTTGACGTCAAATTATGTTTGTTCTTATTATAATGATCGATACCTTCTCGACTATCTTGTTTCTTATTTAAATGCACAAAAAACAATTCTTCTCTAAAACTAGGGTTGAAATCAACTGTATTTGCAACTTGAGTGTTATCTAATTTATTTATTTGATAAGTGATAGGATTATTGTCTTT
>CALGIH010000132.1 GCA_937916035.1 uncultured Lacinutrix sp. | reverse complement strand
ACTAAGGAAATATTGATTTAATATATAAACCGTAGCTTTGCATAAACTTAAAATCTTCTTCACTTTATAATTAAGTTTAAAAATAAAAAACATTCCTTAACTTTAAGGAATAGAATATGATAACATAATAAATGACAAAAAATAAAAACAGGAAATCTTCAAATAATAAGACTTCCGATTTAAAAAATACAATTCTAAGTATTTTAAAAAAAGATAGAAATCAAACCTATAATTATAAGCAAATAGCTGCTAAAATTGGTGTTAATGACGCAAGTAGCAGAAATCAAATTATAAAAAACCTTCAACAACTTAAAGCTAAGCAAGAGATTGAAGAAGTAGATCGTGGTAAATTTAAAGCTATTGTTAATACAGAATATCACACAGGACGTGTAGATATTGCATCTAGAGGATCTGGATATATTATTAGCGATGATTTTGAAGACGATGTTTATATAGCTTCAAATAATATGAATAAAGCCCTTCATGGAGATGAGGTAGAATTCTATGCTTACAAAAGAAAAAACCGAGGTAAGAAAGAAGGAGAAGTAACCAATATAATTAAACGCGCGAAAAGCGAGTATGTTGGTGTTATTCAAATTCATAAAAGTTATGCATTTGTTGTTCCTGATGGAAACAAAATGTACACAGATATTTTTGTACCAATAAATAAAATTAACAAAGCTGAAGATGGTGATAAAGTACTAGTATCGCTTGAAGATTGGCCAGAAAATGCCGATTCTCCTTATGGAAAAATTCTTAAAGTTTTAGGAAAACCAGGAGAGCATAATACAGAGATTCATGCGATCCTTGCAGAATATGGTTTACCGCTAGAATTTCCTCATGAAGTAGAAGAATTTGCAAATAAAATAGAGACCTCTATTACAAAAGAAGAAATAGCCAAACGTCGTGATATGCGACAGGATTTAACCTTTACAATAGATCCAAAAGATGCTAAAGATTTTGATGATGCTTTATCTTTTAAAGTATTAGAAAACGGTCTTTATGAAATAGGAATCCATATTGCAGATGTTTCACATTATTTACAAGAAGGAACTATTTTAGATGAAGAAGCCTATGAACGCGCAACAAGTGTTTATTTAGTAGATAGAGTTGTACCAATGCTCCCTGAAATATTATCAAATGGAGCTTGTTCATTACGACCACATGAAGAGAAGTATACTTTCTCTGCTGTGTTTCAAATGAATGATAAAGCCGAAATAAAAGAGGAGTGGTTTGGTAGAACTGTGACTTATAGTGATGCTCGTTTCGCTTATGAAGAAGCACAAGTAATTATTGAGCAGAATGTCACACTGAGCGCAGTCGAAGTGCTAAAAAATACTAATAAAATTAATACGACTATTCCAAATGAGGTTTCCATCACTGGAAAAGAATATAAAACCACTCCTGAAATAGGACAAGCTGTTTTAAAAATGGATGAAATAGCTAAAGTTATGCGTCGTAAACGTATGAGTACAGGAGCTATTTCGTTTGATAAGGTTGAAGTAAAATTCGATTTAGATGAAGAAGCAAATCCAGTAGGAGTGTTCTTTAAAACTAGTAAAGATGCTAATAAACTCATTGAAGAATTTATGTTATTAGCAAACAAAAAAGTAGCTGAGTTTATTGGTAAACAAAAGAAAACATTCATTTATCGTGTTCATGATGAACCGAATGATGAAAAACTAGCTGCACTGCAAAATGTAGTTGGTCGTTTTGGTTATAAACTCGATTTTAAAGACCGTAAAAGTATAGCCTCTTCACTTAATAATTTATTAGCTGAAGTAAATGGTAAAAAAGAGCAGAACCTGGTTGATACATTAACGATTCGAACAATGAGTAAAGCCGAGTATACCACTAAAAACATTGGCCATTATGGTTTAGCATTTGACTATTATAGCCACTTTACATCGCCAATTAGACGTTATCCAGACGTGATGGCACATCGTTTATTACAACATTATCTTGATGGCGGAAAATCAGCGAATGCCGACATATATGAAGATAAGTGTAACCACTCAAGTAATATGGAATATCTAGCGACTAAAGCAGAAAGAGATTCTATTAAATACATGCAAATTCGTTTTATGGAAGATCATAAAAATGAAGATTTTGTTGGTGTAATTTCAGGTGTTACAGATTGGGGAATTTATATTGAAATTATATCTAATAAATGCGAAGGCATGGTAAGTGTTCGTGATATGAAAGACGACCATTACGTTTTTGATGAAGATCATTATGCATTGATTGGTAAAAACTCTAAAATGATGTATCAACTTGGAGATGAGGTTATAGTAAAAGTTAAAAACACAGATTTAGTTAAAAAGCATTTAGATTTCACCTTGATTGGAAAACCTGTAGAAGATTAATTTTCGTAATTTCTAGTGTATTTCTGTCTAGTTGAGTGTAGTCGAAATATAAGATAAGCTAATACTGTTGTTGGAATTATATATAAAACCATCAACTGCTCACTTTTTTTATATCTGTAGCAAGAACTGCTGTAAAAGTTGCTTAATTTTGTAAAAAGGGAACACTATTTGATATTATCAAAAAAACAATTAATTAT
>CALGIH010000131.1 GCA_937916035.1 uncultured Lacinutrix sp. | reverse complement strand
TCCTGCTTGCGCAGGAATGACATAAACCTTAATGATTTTCTTTCAATAAATGTGCAAATTTCTGCTTGAAACGATTTAATCTTGGAATTGAAATTCTTTGAATATATCCACTTTCAGGATGTAAGCGTTCATAATTTTGGTGATAGTCTTCACCTCTCCAGAATTTCTGGAATGGCATAACCTCAGCTGCTAAACGCTTATTTAATTTTTTTGATAAGGCTTCTTTCTTTTGAACAATAATCTGTTTCTGTTCGTCATTCTGGAAGAAAATAATAGAACGATATTGAGAACCAGTATCTGGTCCTTGTCCATTGACTTGAATTGGATTTTGCGAACCAAAATAGACATCTACTAAGGTTGAAAAATTTACAATTGTTGGGTCGTAAATAACCTCTACTGCTTCGGCATGCCCAGTTCTTCCTGTATTACTAGCTTCGTAAGTTGGATTTAAGGTATGCCCTCCAGAATAACCATTAATTACTTCATCTACGCCTTTTATACTTTCATAAACTGCTTCAACACACCAAAAACAACCACTTGCAAAATAAGCTCTTGCTTGACCGTTTTGTAAAGCTACTTCAACTGGGTCAGCGTTCAATAAGCCTTGTTCAATTTTACTTTTATTTGATTTTGATTCAACATTTTGCTGGGCACTGTTGTTTTGGCAGCTAAGAAATAATGCTAAAGAAAATGTAAATAATAATGATTTCATAGTTTGATTTTTTATACTCTGTCGTGAAGTAACTAAAATATTTACACAAAAAAAAGCCTTTAACATAATCTGTTAAAGGCTTTTCTTATTTGTTTTAGCGCTAATTATAGTTTAGCAAACATTTTTTCCATTTTTGCTTTTTCTTCCGTAGCTAGAACTTCATCGACCAAAATACGTCCACTGTGTTCATCAGTTATAATTTTCTTACGTGAAGCAATCTCTGCTTGAACTTGTGGTGGAATTGTGAAGAAAGATCCACCTGAAGCACCTCTTTCAATTGGCACAACTGCCAAACCATTTTTTACATTTTTTCTAATTCTATCGTAAGCAGCTACTAAACGATCTTCAATAGATTCTTTGTAATCGTTAGATTTTTTCAATAATGCTAGCTCTTCTTTTTCAGTCTCAGCTAAAATAGCATTTAGTTCACCTTTTTTGTGCTTTAAATGATCTTGACGTTCTTTTAAACGCTCTTTGGTGCCACTAATCACTTCGTTTTTTTGTTCAATTTGAACTTTATATTCTTTAATGTGCTTTTCCGCTAATTGAATTTCAAGCTCTTGAAACTCAGTTTCTTTAGTCAAGGAGTTATACTCTCTGTTATTACGAACATTTTTTTGTTGTTCAGTATATTTTTTAATTAAAGCTTTAGCTTCTTCAATTAAGTTTTTCTTAGACTTTATTTGTTCGTCAACATCTGCAAGACTGTCGTTAAGTTTTTGAAATCTAGTGTTTAAACCTTCAACTTCATCTTCTAAATCACGAACTTCTAAAGGAAGTTCACCTCTTACATTTCTAATTTCATCAACCCTTGAGTCAATTAATTGCAAATCATATAGTGCTCTTAAACGCTCCTCTACACTTACTTCTTTCTTTTTTGCCATGCTTATATATACTTTACTGGATTGGTGTTTGTATTTGATAAAATGATGGCAAAATTAGGAATTTTTTTTGTAAGATAGGTTACTAAAAGTGATTTTGTGAATTGTTCGCTTTCATAGTGTCCAATGTCGGCCAATAAAATAGAATTTTCAGCTTGAAAAAAGTCATGATATTTCAAGTCAGCTGTGATGAAAACATCAGCTCCTAAAGCCTTTGCAGCCGAAATAGCAAAACTTCCTGAGCCTCCTAGAACAGCAATTTTTTTTATTGGTTTATGTAAAAGTTGTGAATGCCTAATTACTGAGGTGTTCATTTTTATTTTTAAATCCTTTAAAAATGCAGTTTCATTAAGTGGTTCTGGCAATTCGCCAATCATTCCCATGCCAATATGTTGATTTTTATTTTCAAGAGTCACTATTTCATAAGCCACTTCTTCGTAGGTATGGACTTTAAAAAGTGTCTGAAGGATATTATTCTCTAAATGTTTAGCGAAAATAACTGAAAGCTTTACTTCATGTTCTTCTTCAGTATTGCCTTTTTTGCCTTTTGTTGGGTTTGATTGTTCGTTTCCATTAAAAGTTCCAATGCCATCTATATTAAAACTACAGTTATCATAATTACCTATTGAACCTGCTCCAGCATGAAATAATGCTTCGCGAACTGTATTGAGCTCTTTTTTTGGAACATAGGTTGTGAGCTTCTTAATAGTTGCGCTTTGTGGAATTAGTATTTTACGATTATTTAGACCAAGTTTTTCGCAAATCATATCATTTACGCCATTAATAGCATTGTCCAGAGCTGTATGAATAGCGAATATTGAAATGTCATGCTTTATGGCTTTGATTACTACGCGCTCCACATAGCTATTTCCATTCAGTTTTTTTAAACCTTTAAAAATAATAGGATGAAAACTAACAATGAGATTGCAGTTTTTATCAATGGCTTCATCAACAACGGCTTCAATGGTATCTAAGGTGACTAAAATTCCTGAAACTTTTGCATTGTTA
>CALGIH010000130.1 GCA_937916035.1 uncultured Lacinutrix sp. | reverse complement strand
GCTATACTCTTTGAGTTCATTGGAAGCTAAAAATTCACTAAAACTCCAGCCAAGACTTTCATTTATAAAATAGATGGACAAAATAACTGCCAAAATCATGAACAATGTTTGTAAGGTGTCAGTCCATACAATAGTTTTGATACCTCCTTTATTGGTGTAAATCCAGATTAGTAATATTGAAATGACCACTGTGATTTCAAAAGGCACATTCCATGCATTAAACACAAATTGTTGCAACACAATAGCGACTAAAAACAAACGAAATGCAGCTCCTAATACTCTAGAAACGAAAAAGAAAAAAGCACCAGTTTTATGGCTAACTACTCCAAAACGTTGTAATAAGTATTCGTAAATAGAGGTGACATTGAGCTTGTAATAAATAGGTAATAGCACATAAGCAACTATAAAATAGCCAACCATATAACCCAAAACCACTTGAAAGTAACTAAACTGAGAGCCTTCAATCCATCCAGGAACCGAAATAAAGGTCACGCCAGAGAGTGAAGCACCAACCATTCCAAAAGCGACTAGATACCAAGGACTTTGTTTGCCAGCCTTGAAAAAATCTTCATTATTGTCATTCTTTCCAGTGAAATAGGAGATGAGTATAAGCACAGCAAAATAGCCTGCTATTAAAATGAGTATTTGCGTTGCGCTCATAAAAAGATTGTATTTGGTTTTCAAATTACAAATTAATAAAAACAAAATCCAAATAATGTAGAAAACTTGATTAAAGATTATAAACCAAGTTCAGAATAAATTGTAAATTCGTCCCAATGGAATTTTCATCAAAATTACTTCAAAACGCTGTTAATGAAATGGCACAATTACCTGGAATTGGTAAGCGTACTGCATTGCGTTTGGTGTTGCATTTAATGCGTCAACCTAAAGATCAAACTAAACATTTGGCTGAAGCAATCACAAAAATGCGTAACGACATTAAGTTTTGTAAAAGTTGCCATAATATTAGTGATGTTGATGTTTGTGAAATTTGCAGCAATCCAAATAGAAATAATGAAATCATTTGTGTGGTTGAAGATATTAGAGATGTTATGGCTATTGAAGGCACAAGCTCGTTTAGAGGCTTGTATCATGTGCTTGGAGGAAAAATTTCACCTATGGATGGTATTGGTCCTCACGATTTGAATATTATCTCTTTGGTTGAAAAAGTAAAACTAGGAACTATAAAAGAGCTCATCTTTGCATTAAGTTCTACTATGGAAGGAGATACAACCAATTTCTATATTTATAGAAAAATCCAAGATTATGACGTTATTACATCAACAATTGCTCGAGGAATTTCAGTAGGTGATGAGTTGGAATATGCAGATGAGATTACACTTGGAAGAAGTATTACAAATAGAATCCCGTTTGAGGTTTCTTTAAAATCATAAGCTATTGCAACTTTCTATTGTTATACTCAACTACAATGTTAAATACTTCTTAGAGTTGTGTTTAAAAAGTGTTGAGCAAGCCGTAACATCATTGGATGCTGAAATTATTGTGGTTGATAATAATTCTTCAGATGAAAGTTGTGAGATGGTTAAACTGAAATTCCCTTCAGTAACTTTAATTTCAAATAAAGATAATGTTGGTTTTTCTAAAGCGAACAATCAAGGTGTGAAAATTGCCAAAGCTGAGTTTGTGTGCATCTTAAATCCAGATACTGTTGTTGCAGAAGATACTTTTATAAAGCTTTTAGAATTTGTTAAATCTAAATCAGATTTAGGAGCTATTGGTTGTAAGTTAATAGATGGTTCAGGAGCATTTTTACCTGAAAGTAAACGTAATATTCCGGTTGTTAAAGTGGCTTTGCAAAAAATGTTTGGGAATGCAACTAAATACTATGCCACTCATTTAAATGAGGATGAAGTTGGTAAAGTTGATGTGTTGGTTGGCGCATTCATGTTTATGAAACGAGACGTTTATAACCAAGTTAAAGGGTTTGATGAAGATTACTTTATGTATGGTGAAGATATTGATCTGTCTTATAAATTGCTTCAAGCAGGTTTTGAAAATTATTACTTTGGAGACACTACGTGTATTCATTATAAAGGAGAAAGTACTAATAAAGATAAAAAGTATACCAAACGATTTTATAGTGCGATGAAACTGTTTTATAAAAAGCATTTTAAAACCAATCTATTCTTAGATACATTAGTTGTGATTGGTATTGATATTGCACATCTTTTAAAAGGTAAAATGAAACAAGTGAAACTTCAGATTGAGCAATATTATTACATATCAGATACTGAGAATGCTAAGCTAGAAAAAGTTCTAGATAAAAAAGTTTATGTTCAGCATCATAAAGAAAACATAAAAGAAAGCTCTGAAATTATTTTTGATGCTAACACGTTAAGCTACAAAGAAATCATTCAAAACATTGAAAACCTGCATCAACAAAATAAACTTAGTTTTAAAATTCTACCTAAAAATTCCAGCTTCATTATCGGGAGTGACGACTCAGTAAATAGAGGTAAGGTTATTCAGTTTAATGAGAATTAATTAGAAGAAGTTCAAAAAACTAATTGAATTTTCATTAATTTTGCAGTCAGAAACCAAAAAACCGCTTTTGCATTATAGATATGGCAAAATTTGAACTTAAGTTACCTAAAATGGGAGAAAGTGTTGCAGAAGCAACCATTACAGCATGGCTTAAAGAAGTAGGAGATACTATTGAAGCAGATGAAGCTGTGTTAGAAATTGCTACAGATAAAGTAGATAGTGAGGTGCCAAGTGAAGTTGATGGTGTACTTATAGAGAAGCTTTTTAATGTTGATGATGTTGTGCAAGTAGGCCAAACTATTGCAGTTATAGAAATAAAGGGAGAAGTTACGAACAGTGTTGCTGCTCCAACTCAAGAAATAGTTAAAAAACTAGAAGAACCAACTCCAGCTACAATTCAAGTAGCTGATACTGTTGTCGCAGCTCATGCAGTCGCTGCTCCAGTGGTTTCTTCTGAAGATCGTTTTTACTCTCCTTTAGTGAGAAATATTGCTAAAAAGGAAGGCGTTTCTCAAGCAGAATTGGATGCAATGCCAGGAACTGGAACTGAAGGACGTGTAACTAAAAATGATATTCTTACTTATATAGAAACTAGAAGTGACCAGCCAGCTGTTCCTGTTGCTCCAAAAGTTGAGCCAGTCCAGTCTAATGGTGCAGAAAAAGTGGCTATTAAAACACCAGAAGCAAAACAAGTACAACCAGTGATTAGCTCTGGCGATGACGAAATTATCGAAATGAGCCGAATGGGCAAATTGGTTGCCAAACA
>CALGIH010000129.1 GCA_937916035.1 uncultured Lacinutrix sp. | reverse complement strand
CATTCATTTTTAACTTGGCTAGTTTTAAATCACCTCGTTCTTTTCTTAAAAATAATGGGAAACTAATATTGACTCCTGTTTTATAATTGACGGTATTAAATGTGTTGGCAATTTGGCAGGTTAGAGAGACAGAATTTTTCCTCTTTCATCTTGAGCCTGTATAAAATCTGATCGCACCATGAGCGCCTTATCAATCCACTTTAAAGCTTCCGTTTTATTGCTTCTATTTTTTTGAATCTGTGCCAATCTAAAATAAGCCCATTCTATTGGCACATCATCCTCAGCAGAATGATTTTCTATATAGATTTTCAAACAACGTTCTCCTTTATCAAGCTGAATATTATAGTCTGCACTCACTTTTCCAATTTGGTAATTCAAATGGTTTTTGTTATGTTTTGCATGAGCTTTCTCAATGTTGGCAATGGCCATTTCTGGTTGTTTTTCAGCTTCATACAAACTAGTGAGTTTATCGTAACATGTTAATGAACCACCTACTTCAATGGCTTTTTTATAATAGGTTTCTGCAAGTTTTGGGTCTTTATCATATTCATATATATAACCTTTTGCTAAGTAGCCGTCTACTTGTGAGATCTGCTCTAATTCATAAGCATATTGAAGTGATTTCTTTTTGCTACCTCCAACTATTCCTGGTAATTGCATGAATAATTCCACCAAAGCCCAACGTGTATCGATATGTTTTGGGTCTAATTCAGCTGCTTTTAGAAATGCTTCTTTTACATCACCTATAATCCCTAAAGCCTGAAACTTATTAACTTCCTGTGCTTTTCTACCTAAAGCGCCTCCATATTTGTAGTGATAATTTGCATTATCAATGTTAGCATCAACAAGCTTTTTATATTGTTCAATAGCATCATCCCATTTTTTTTGGTGACCATAAGCATCACCTAATAGTTCGATGGCATTTAAGTTATTAGGATTTTGTGCTGCATAATTACTAGCCAATAGTTCGGCCTTTACAAATTGTTTTTGTTTGATCAACAAATTCACCTCACTCACAATAGATTGTGAAAAACTAAATATTGGTATAAAAAGAAAAACTAAAAACTTCTTCATGTTTTTTACATCGGAATTGCAAAGTTAAACTATCTCATTAACTTTTAAAATAGCTAACTTTACTCAATCAACGAACGTATTCACTCATTTCGTATTTTTTGGAACACATTTTGAACGTATTATCGTAAAAAATTAATAAACATGAACAAAGCATTAACCTTAATAATGATTCTGCTATTCGCAAACCTTGGCCATTCCCAAAATAATTATAACGACTTATGGCAATCGGTTGCAAAATTTGAAGTTCAAGGGTTGCCTAAATCTGCCCTCGACGTTGTTGAAACAATTAGCGAAAAAGCAGACAAAGACAATAATAATGTACAACGTATTAAAGCATTGTTATTCAAAAGTAAGTTCGCACTAACTCTTGAAGAAGATGCGCAATTAACTATTATTAATAGCTTTAAAAGTCAAATTGCTACTAGTGAGTTTCCTACAAAAAATAAATTTTGGTTTACTATCAGCTACGTATATTCTCAGAACATATTCAATGGTAAAGATAACAACACAAAAAATCTCAATAACACTTAAAATAGTCCTTGTCTGAGGTTTAAGTTTGGTAATGTTTCAATTGAAAACGTTATAAGAGAAAGGAAAATGAGTGCTTGTATGAAAAAAGCGAACCATCTGCTTAATTTATTATCATTAAACTCAACGAAACTCTTAATAAAGACTCTCATAATTGCTGTAATTTAAGAATTAAGCATGTTCCACAATCTGTCTTTAAGCTGAGTGATTCCTTGTTGCGCAACAGATGAAATAAAAACATAGTCAATTGGCAATTCATTGTCTAGCTCAATTTTAAGTTCGGCTTTAAGTTCATCATCCAACATATCACATTTTGTTATGGCGATCAATCTGCTTTTATCCAACATTTCTGGATTGTAACGTCTTAATTCATCTAACAAAATATCATATTGCTTTTTTATATCATCTGCATCAGCAGGAATTAAAAACAATAAAGTAGAATTACGCTCAATATGCCTTAAAAAATAATGCCCTAACCCTTTTCCTTCAGCTGCTCCTTCAATAATCCCTGGAATATCTGCCATTACAAAAGTTTGAAAATCGCGATATTCAACAATTCCTAAATTGGGCTTTAATGTGGTAAACTCATAATCTGCAATTTTAGGTTTTGCAGATGTAATGACTGATAGAAGTGTAGATTTTCCAGCATTTGGAAATCCTACTAGACCTACATCTGCCAATATTTTTAATTCAAAAGTAACACGTTTTTCCTCTTGCGGCATTCCAGGTTGAGCATAACGAGGCGTTTGATTGACAGAATTTTTAAAATGCCAATTGCCACGTCCTCCCGTACCTCCTTGACATAATATTTTTTCTTCGCCTTGTTCCGTAATTTCAAACAAAACCTCAT
>CALGIH010000128.1 GCA_937916035.1 uncultured Lacinutrix sp. | reverse complement strand
GCTCTTTTATAGCTTCACTTTTTCTCTTTAATAGTGTGTCTAAATCTTTGAATGTGGTTTTATATTCTGAAAGACAGATTTTATAATCCGAAAGGATATTTTGATTTTTAGCTAAAGCATCTAAAATATCAAATTGAAAATCATTGTTTGTGAGTTCCAACGTTTGATACTGAGAGTGAACATCAATTAAATGCTCTCCCAAAACTGATAGAACATTCAAATTTACTGGAGAATCATTTACAAAGGCACGCGATTTTCCAGATGGAAGAATCTCTCGTCTTATGATAGTTTCAGATTCGTAATCTAAATCTTGCTGTTTAAACAAGTCTTTTAAATCATAATTAGCAATATCAAAAGTAGCTTCAACAATACATTTTTTTGATGTCTCATTGATAACGGTCAAATCAGCACGTTTTCCTAAAATTAACGACAAACCTCCTAATAAGATGGATTTTCCAGCTCCAGTTTCGCCTGTAATGATAGACAAACCGTTGCTAAAACTTACCTGAAGGTTTTCAATTAAAGCGTAATTTTGTATGGTTAATTTTGTCAGCAAAGTGATCCTAAATTAAATGAAAAAGATTAATTACTAAAATAATAATACTAACGCAAATAATACGCGTTTTAGAAATCTATATTTCGCCATTTGGAGACATGCATTGGAGCAATTTTTGAAAGCGTAGTAATAAGTTTTGTTATATCGACACTTGGTCCATCGGTAAACATTTCTTCAATTTCGTCAGCTTTGGCATCAAAAAACACGCGTAGAATAAATGAATTAGGTCGTCTGGAATTCATGGTTTGAAAACTTTCCAGAGTGTTAGAAATTATTTCTTTCCCTTTTTTAGGGTTTTCATGCATATTGTCTAACCCTGTTCTATGATAATTATAAAGTACTTCTCTATATTCTTTATAAGTTGAAGACATAATATTGTCTAAAAGCGCACTTCGTGTTTGGTCTCCTCCTGTTGGTGGCTCCCAACCTTTTCCATTGTTTTGCTGTGAATACCCAATAATGGTTCTAGCTTGCTCATAATGTGTTTGCCCTCCATTACGTTCAAAGGTATCTGCGTTCATTCCTAAAATCATATAGACATGAAATGCAAGAACTGATACTAAATTAGATTCAAATTGAGTGGCACTATAATTAAGGTTCTGAAATTCTAAGTACTGAAAATTAAAATCTCTATCGTTAAAATTATAAACTGGAGATTCATAAGATGAATTAAAAACTGGTCGAGAAGATTGCACTTGAATGGATGCTTGAAAGGTATCACTATTGTAATCATCAATATTGATAACCATACTCGCATTGATGCGTTCTTGAGGTGCAATTGTTCTATTGGTCCATTTAGTATTATTTATAAATTCTTGAAGTTGCTTCTCCAGGGTTTTGAATATTTGTACATTTTCGTTACCAGTCTGTTGAGCATTTACCACCAAATTACAGTTTAATTCCTGAGACATAGCGGTTAGAGTAAAAACTAATGATAGTATAAATAAACAATTACGCATTGATAAGTTTTAGTATTTCGCTTAAAATATCTTGAGCCACTTCTGCCTTCGATTTTAAGTTATAATTAGTGATATTTTCTTCATTATCG
>CALGIH010000127.1 GCA_937916035.1 uncultured Lacinutrix sp. | reverse complement strand
GAATCTGTAATTATAGGTGAGCTTCCTATTGGAGTTCCTCAAAATTTAGTGCCTTTTATTACGCAAACAGCTTATGGATTAAGAGACCAACTTTCTGTTTTTGGAGATGACTATCCAACATCTGATGGCACCTGTATAAGAGATTATATTCATGTCGTCGATTTGGCGAAAGCACATGTTATTGCTTTAGAGCGTTTGTTGAAAAACAAGAACAAATCTAACTATGAAACTTTCAATTTAGGAACAGGAAAAGGAAGTTCTGTATTGGAAGTAATTCAATCTTTTGAACGCGTTACAGGTTTAAAATTGAACTATAAAATTGCTAATAGAAGAGCTGGAGATATTATTTCTGCTTATGCGGACACCTCTAAGGCAAATAATGAGTTGGGATGGAAAGCTCAGCTTACCTTAGATGATGCAATGAAATCTGCTTGGAAATGGGAACAAAACATCCGAAAAAACTCATAAATTAAAAGCTTAAACGAAACTAATTTTATCCAATTCAAAAATGAAAAAAATTCTTTTTTTATTAATTGCAATGTATTCAATTAGCATTGCTGCTCAAGACACTTATTTACATTGTGGAAAAATCATAGACACAAAATCAGGTCAAGTATTAACAGCAAAAACTATTGTTGTAAGTGGTGCTAAAATAACCTCTATTCAAGATGGATTTGTTAATCCGAAAAACTCTAAAGATGTGGTTATTGATTTAAAAGAGCAAACTGTTATGCCCGGTTTTATTGATATGCATGTGCATATTGAAGGCGAAACGAGTCCAACCCAATATCTTGAAGCTTATACAAAAAACGATACAGATGTAGCTTATGATGCTGCCGAAATTGCATATAGAACTTTATTGGCTGGCTTCACAACCGTTCGAGATTTAGGTGGTAGTGGCGTAAATGTATCTTTACGTGATGCAATAAATAAAGGTAAAGTTCCAGGTTCACGGATCTTTACAGTTGAAAAGGCAATAGGAACAACAGGTGGTCATGCAGATCCAACGAATGGAATGCGTCAGGATATGATGGGAGATCCAGGTCCAGCAGAAGGTGTTATTAATAGTCCGGATGATGCAAGAAAAGCAGTGAGACAGCGTTATAAAAATGGTGCAGATTTAATTAAAATTACTGCAACAGGTGGTGTATTAAGTGTTAGTAAAAATGGTGTTAATCCGCAATTCACTCAAGAAGAAGTGGACGAAATTGTTAAAACGGCCAATGAATATGGTATGAACGTAGCTGCACATGCACACGGAATTGAAGGAATGAAAAGAGCCATTAAAGCTGGAGTACAAACCATAGAACATGGTTCATTAATGGATTTAGAAACGGCGCAATTAATGAAACAATATAATACCTATTTAGTACCAACACTTTCTGCTGGTCGTTATGTTGCTAGTAAAGCAAAAGTGCCAAATTATTATCCAGAAATTATTATTCCGAAGATTTTAAAAATTGATGCTTCATTAAGAGAAACGTTCGCCATGGTTTATAAAGAAGGTGTAAATATTGCCTTTGGTACAGATGCTGGCGTTTTTCCACATGGAGAGAATGCTAAGGAATTTGGTTATATGGTAGAGACAGGTTGGTCTCCAATGTTCTCTATTCAATCTGCTACAGTAACAAATGCAAAATTGTTAGATATGGAAAATCAATTAGGCCAATTGCAACCAGGATTTATTGCTGATATTGTAGCAACCAATGAAGACCCAACCAAGAATATCAAGACAACAGAAAATGTTGTTTTTGTAATGAAAGAAGGTAAAATCTATAAACAATAGAGAAATTGCCATTCAGTATCTGTTAAGGATTACTGCTCTTTGTTATCAATATAACAACTAAATGGTAGTATCGTTGTGGTTTTGTTATTTAAGATATTGATTAACAATGATTTAATACTCTAAATTAGGAATTGGCCTTTATCATCCGTTTCTTTGTAGCCAATGATAAATGATATATAATGAAATTGATTAGTATTAAAAGAGAAACAAAACTCGAGGAGAGGTTTACTCCAAAAATGGGTTTACTGCACGCAAAGGTGACTTACATTAAAAAGCAAATCTTAAATATTCCTTTCCAAACGCTTCATAAATATAGGGAAACCTATTATGGTGAAGTTAAAGATTGTGAAGATTGTGTTTTAGCAAAATAATAAAAAAAGCCTCGTAAAGAGGTTTTTTTTTATTCAGTAATTTCTTTCTGTTTTCGATATATAAAACTAGCGACTAATATCATGATCATCCCAGTTGAGACAGACATATCGGCAATATTAAAAATACCTGTTCTTAATTTTCCTCCAAGGTCAATGTGAAGAAAGTCAGTGACTGAACCATAAGCAAATCGGTCATAAACATTGGCTAAACCTCCACCAATGATGCAACAAAATCCTATAAGAGATAATTTGTCAATAGACTTGTCTCTTATTATGTGAACAACGACTAAACCTAATACAATTACGGGAAGTATTAAAAGTAACAAGATTTTTAAAGTTGGATTTAAATCGCTTCCCATTCCTAAGAAGGCTCCAGTATTTTCAACATTATGTAATGAGAAAATATCACTAATAATAGAAGCTTCTGAAAAAGGTTCAACATTAGCTCTAACCCAAATTTTAGAAATTTGGTCAATTGCAATATTAAAAACAATTAGAATTGCAATAAATGCAGTACGAGATAATTTCATTTAAGCTTCTGTTTGTAAAGTTGCAGAAGCAGTTTCAGCCTCACTATTTATTTTTTTAACTAAGCCTTGTAAAACTTTTCCTGGGCCAACTTCTGTAAAATGTGTCGCACCATCAGCTATCATTTGCTGTACAGATTGTGTCCAACGAACAGGAGCTGTCAATTGAGATATCAAATTTTCTTTTATCTCATTTTCATCGGTAACTGCACTCGCAGTTACGTTTTGATAAATTGGGCAATTTGGCTTGCTAAATGTTGCGTTTTCAATAGCAGCCGCCAATTCTTCTCTTGCTGGCTCCATCATTGGTGAGTGAAATGCACCACCAACTGGCAGCACCAATGCACGACGTGCACCTTCACTTTTAAGTGCTTCACAAGCAGCATTAATTGCTTCAACTTCACCTGAAATAACTAATTGTCCTGGGCAATTATAATTTGCAGCGACCACAATACCATCTATAGTTGCGCATATCTTTTCAACCACATCATCTTCTAATCCTAAAACAGCAGCCATTGTGCTTGGCTTTATTTCACAAGCTTTTTGCATGGCTATAGCACGTTGAGATACTAAACGTAAACCATCTTCAAAAGTTAAGGCTCCAACAGCAACCAAGGCTGAGAATTCTCCTAAAGAATGTCCAGCAACCATATCTGGTTTAAAACTATCTCCTAACGTTTTAGCTAGAATTATTGAGTGTAAGAAAATGGCAGGCTGTGTTACTTTGGTTTCTTTTAAGTCTTCAGCAGAACCTTCAAACATGATGTCTGTGATTGAAAACCCTAAAATTTTATTGGCTTTTTCAAATAACTCTTGAGCCAATGGAGAGTTTTGGTATAAGTCTAAACCCATTCCTGAAAATTGAGCTCCTTGACCTGGGAAAATATATGCGTTCATTTGTTAAAAATTTGATGCTGTAAAAATAGGAATAATATTATTATCAGTTGGCAGTAAACAGTCGCAGTATTCAGTCACTCTTACAGAACTAAGTTTATAGATATACGACTACTGTCAGTTCTATAGTTAAACTAAGCAAAAATAGTTGCGTTTTAATCTGAAAACTGCGACTGAGACTAAAAACTCTGAAGACAAGCAGCTTCTGCACAACGTTCGCCATCCATAGCAGCAGAAACAATGCCTCCAGCATAACCACCACCTTCTCCACATGGAAATAAGTTGGTTATTTCTGGATGTTGTAGCTTTTCATTTCTTGGAATACTTACTGGTGATGAAGTTCTAGATTCAACTCCAATAACATTGGCTTCAGCGGTATAATAGCCTTTCATTTTTTGACCAAATGCCTCAAAACCTTTTCTTAAATTACTACCTATTAATTTTGGCAACAGTGAATGTAATGGTACTGATTGCAATCCTGGTTGATAAGATGTTGGGTTAAGATCACGTGACAGGTTTCCTTCTACAAAATCTGTTAATCGTTGCGCTGGAGCAGTCTGAGTTCTTCCACCAGAAGTAAAAGCCAAGCGTTCTAAATTTTTTTGATATTCCAATCCTTTTAAAGGTCCAAATTGCTCGTATTTAGGGATGTCTTTGTCTACATTGATTTCAACAACAATGCCTGAATTCGCAAATTCGTTGTTTCGTTTGGAAGGAGACATACCATTAACAACCACTTCGCCATTTGCAGTTGCAGCAGGCACAATAAAACCTCCAGGACACATGCAAAACGAATAGACACCTCTATCATTTACTTGCTGTACTAAGCTATAAGCTGCAGCAGGCAATAATTCATCTCGTTCACCAGAACAATGGTATTGTATAGAATCTATAATATGCTGTGGATGCTCAACACGAACTCCCATGGCAAAAGATTTTGCTTGCAAAGCAATCTTTTTTTGATGCAGTAAATAAAAAATATCTCGTGCTGAATGTCCTGTGGCTAAAATTACTTTTTCTGTTACAAGTTCTTTGGCATTTTGTAATTGAATAGCTTGTATGGTATTGTTTTTAATGATGAAATCTATGACGCGACTTTCAAAGTGAATTTCACCACCAAATTTTAAAATGGTTTCACGAATATTGGTGACCACTTTAGGTAATTTATTGGTTCCAATATGTGGATGCGCATCAATTAATATTTGATCAGTCGCTCCATGAAATACTAGGTTTTCGAATATGCGACGAACGTCTCCGCGTTTTAAACTTCGTGTGTATAATTTACCATCAGAATAGGTTCCTGCACCACCTTCTCCAAAGCAATAATTGGAATCTTCATTCACAAAATGATCTTGATTGATTGCTTTTAAATCTCTTCGTCTGTCTTGTACGTTTTTACCTCGCTCTAAAACTATGGGTTTAAATCCTAACTCAATACAACGCAAAGCAGCATACATTCCTGCTGGACCAAAGCCAATGATGTGAATAGGTTTTCCGTTAGATACATCTTTATACTCAAATTGATAGTCTGAAGATTTTGGTAAGGGTTCTTTTATAAAAACCGATACCTTATAATTAAGCATGATTTTAGATTTCCTTGCATCAATAGATTTTCGAAGAATTTTAATGCCTGTAATGTCAGAATATGAAACATTTAAAAATTCAGCAGATTTCTTAATTAGAATATCTTGAATTCTTTCTTCT
>CALGIH010000126.1 GCA_937916035.1 uncultured Lacinutrix sp. | reverse complement strand
AGCATATTAAAGAACTTTTAAATCAATTTATTAAAGCGAAAAAAAACATCTTTCGCCGTGCAAAAATAAGATTTTTTTTAAATGTTTATTTAGAATTCGCTTTTTTTCGCTCTTCTATTCTAATCTTAGCTATATTTAGGGCTGCCTGATTGGTAGTTAGACCATTTTTTGAAGCACTATCTAATATTTCTAAAGTTGTGTTATAAATGTTTTCTGTTTTACGTATAATTTCCTGCTTGTCATAACCTTCAAGCTCAGCATAAACATTTATAATTCCTCCTGCGTTAATTAAGAAATCAGGAGCGTAAACGATACCTCTTTCTTGCAAAATGAGACCATGTTTATCCTCAACTTCTAGCTGATTATTTGCAGCTCCAGCAATCACTTTAGCTTGAAGCTTATAAATCGTATCATCATTTACTGTCGCTCCTAAAGCACAAGGTGCATAAATATCCATTTTTTCTGAATACATATCGTTTCCTGTGTAAATAGAAGCGCCATATTTTTTACTGACTTCCCATAATCGATCTTGATTAATATCAGCAATTACAACTTTTGCACCTTCATTGGTTAAGTGTTCTACCAACGATTCGCCAACATGACCAACCCCTTGAACATAAACGACTTTATCTTCTAAAATATCGCTACCAAATTTGAACTTTGCAGCCGCTTTCATTCCCATAAAAACGCCATATGCAGTTATTGGCGAAGGATTTCCTGCACCACCTTTATCTTCAGAAATCCCAGTTACATAAGGTGTTACTTCGCGTACCAAATCCATGTCAGCAGTCTCCATCCCTACATCTTCAGCAGTAATGTACTTCCCGCCCAATGAATGTACAAACTCACCAAATTTTCTCATTAATTCTGGTGTTTTTTGAGTTTTAGCATCGCCAATAATAACGGCCTTTCCGCCACCCAAATTAAGTCCTGTAATGGCGGCTTTAAAGGTCATACCTCTTGATAATCTCAAGGCATCATTTAAGGCTTCCCATTCGTTGGCATAATTCCACATTCTGGTACCACCTAGAGCTGGCCCTAAAACTGTATTATGTATTCCAATAATTGCCTTTAATCCTGTATCTTTGTCGTTGCAAAAAACAACCTGTTCGTGATTATCAAAAGAAAGTTGTCCAAAAACTGGATCAACTTTTTTAATTTCATTGGCACTAATAACGTCTAATATCATTGCTGAATTTGTGTTTAAAATACGTGTGTTATTATGAATCATTCAATAACAGCGTGCAAAATTAACAGATTATTAGAGCATTTACAACAAAATAGAATATAAATTGCGAAACTGTTAATAAGTAACGCATAGACTAAATTTATAAATGAAAGAATTACAGCATATTAACAAGTACTTTTACAAGTATAGATACAGCCTTTTATTTGGGGTGTTAATTACTATAGCTGCAAAAATATTCTCATTGTTTACACCTAGACTTGTTGGGAATTCTATAACTGTGATTTCTCAAAAAATGCAAGGTGAACTTTCAGATGACGTGTTTAAGTCTGAGCTTTTGATAAATGTCCTTTACCTAATTGGTGCTGCCGTAATAGCTGGAATACTTACCTTTTTAATGAGACAAACGATTATTAAAGTATCTCGCTTGGTGGAATTTGACTTAAAGAACGAAGTATATCAGCAATACCAACGATTATCGCTTAATTTTTATAAAACGAATCGAACTGGTGATTTGATGAATAGAATTAGTGAAGATGTTGGTAAAGTTAGAATGTATGTTGGTCCCGCAATTATGTATTCATTAAACATGATTACCTTATTTATTGTTGCCATGTTTTACATGTTTAACAAAGCACCATCCCTAGCTTGGTATACCATTATACCTTTGCCTTTACTCTCAGTCACCATTTATTTTCTTAGCAAACAAATTCATAAACGAAGTACTATTGTACAGCAGAATTTATCAAGACTATCAACATTTGCACAAGAATCATTTAGTGGTATTTCAGTTATTAAAGCTTATGGTATTGAAGCACAAACGAATGTTGGATTTCATGATTTATCAAATGAGAACAGAGAAAAACAAATTAGTTTAACAAAAGTACAAGCACTGTTTTTTCCAATGATGATATTGCTTATTGGCATTAGTAATCTTTTGGTTATTTACGTTGGTGGATTGCAATACATTAATGGTGAAATTAAAGATTTTGGTACTATTGCTGAGTTTATCATTTACGTAAACATGTTGACATGGCCAGTTGCCATTTTGGGTTGGGTTACTTCCATGGTGCAGCAAGCTGAAGCATCTCAAAAACGTATCAACGAATTTTTAAAAGAAGTACCACAAATTCAAAACACTGCTAAAACGCCAACTGAAATTACTGGAAACATTGAATTTAAAAATGTCTCTTTTACTTATGAAGACACTAACATTCAAGCTCTAAAAGATATTAGTTTCACAGTAAACCATGGTGAAACCTTAGCCATTTTAGGAAAAACAGGCTCAGGGAAATCTACAATTCTTGATTTAATTGGAAGATTGTATGATATTGATCAAGGATCTATTACTGTTGATGGAACGCAAATTAATGCTGTAAACCTTAATAGTTTGCGAGAGAGTATTGGTTATGTACCACAAGATGCGTTTCTATTTTCTGATAGTATAAAGAACAATATCAAATTCGGGCTTATTGATGCCACAGATGACGATGTTATTGAAGCAGCTAAAAATGCGGTTGTACATAAAAATATTGTAAAATTTAATAAAGGCTATGATACCGTTTTAGGTGAACGAGGCATTACATTATCTGGAGGTCAAAAACAACGCGTATCTATTGCAAGAGCCATTATAAAAAACCCGAAATTACTGTTGTTGGATGATTGTTTATCTGCTGTTGACACAGAAACAGAGGAGAAAATCCTTAAAAACCTTGAGAAAGTTTCAAAAGACACAACGACCATAATTGTGAGCCACAGGATTTCGTCTGCAAAAAACGCTGATAAAATTATTGTTCTAGAAGATGGAAAAGTGAAGCAAAAAGGCACACATGACGAGCTATTAAATGTTGATGGTTATTACAAAGAGCTTTATCTAAACCAACTCAGTGAAACTTCAAATTAAATTTAATTAAAGAAACGATCTCTTGTCATAAAAGTTATAAAACTGTTAAGAGTAAAAAGAAATGGCTTAATTAGTTGGTTGGTATATATATTTTTTAGATTTTTGAGATTCAAAATTAAATAACTTAACAATACTACTATGAGTAATAATGACATGATGGAGAAAGAAGAAATTTTTTCGAAGGTATTAAGAGCAGGAAGACGAACCTATTTTTTCGATGTAAGAGCAACAAAAGCTGGAGATTATTATTTAACAATTACAGAAAGCAAAAAGTTTACCAATGATGATGGCTCATTCCATTACAAGAAACATAAAATTTATTTATATAAAGAAGATTTTTCTGAATTCAATACCATTTTAGCTGAAATGACTGATTATATTTTTAACGAGAAAGGTGAAGAAGTAATTAGTGAGCGTCATCAAAAAGATTTCAAGAAGGACGAATATGAAGACACTGAATCTTCAAAAGAAACTCCTTCAACCGAAAGTTTTACTGATGTAAATTTTGAAGACATATAAGTCTTAATTAATTCTTAAAATATTTGAAGCCGTTACTTATTAGTAGCGGTTTTTTTTATATTTATACTCTAACTAACATTCATATGAAAAAACTATTACTAGTATGTGTCGTTTTAAGCACATTTGCACAAGCACAGAACAAGCTTGATTTATCTTATTACTTACCTCAAAATGTAACCTATAACCAAAATATTCCAACACCAGAAAGTGTGGTTGGTCATCAAGTTGGTGAATGGCATATTACGCATGACAAGCTTGCTCAATATATGTATGCTTTAGCGGAAGCTTCAGATAGAATTACGATTGAAAATAGAGGTAGCACCTTTGAAGGCAGACCAATCTTATTGTTAACCATCACATCACCCAAAAACCATCAAAACATTGATGCCATTCAAAAAGCACATTTTGAAGCAACCGAAAGTAATGAGGCCAATCTTGCCAACAGACCCATTGTTGTTTACCAAGGGTTTTCAATTCATGGTAACGAACCAAGTGGAGCCAATGCAGGACTTTTAGCTGCCTATTATTTAGCTGCTGCTGAAGGAAATGATATAAACAACATGTTAGACAATACAGTCGTTTTATTTGACCCTTCATTCAATCCTGACGGTTTACAACGTTTTGCCTATTGGGCAAATACCAATAAAAGCATCAACTTAAATCCGGACCCAAACGATAGAGAATATGATGAAGTTTGGCCTGGAGGAAGAACTAACCATTATTGGTTTGACATGAATCGTGATTGGCTACCTGTTCAACTTCCAGAATCAAGAGCAAGATTAGAAACCTTCCATAATTGGTATCCAAATATTTTGACAGACCATCATGAAATGGGAACCAACTCAAGTTTCTTTTTTCAACCTGGAATTGCTTCAAGAACACATCCATTAACGCCCAAATTAAATCAAGAATTAACAGCGAAAATTGGAAATTATCATGCCAAGGCATTTGATAAAATAGGTTCTCTTTACTACACTGAAGAGAATTATGACGATTTCTATTATGGAAAAGGTTCAACATTCCCAGACATCAATGGTAGTATTGGAATTTTATTTGAGCAAGCAAGTTCTCGTGGACATGTACAGGAAAGTGACAATGGATTATTAACGTTTCCATTCACAATCCGAAATCAGTTTACTGCCGCTTTATCAACACTAGAAGCTGCTCAAAACATGAAAGAAGAACTTTTAACATATCAGAATAACTTCTTTAAAAACGCACGCACTGAAGCAGCCAAAGAAGCCAACAAAGGGATCGTATTTGGTGATGAAAAAGATGCTGCTAAAACGTATCACCTTGCTGAAATTTTAAAACGTCATAAAATAAAATTTCATGAAATAAAACAAGATTTTACTGCAAACGGAAAACGTTTCAAAAAAGGATACAGTTACATTGTTCCTAAAAATCAAAAAAATACCCGTTTAATAAATGCCATGTTTGAAAAGCGTACCACTTTCCAAGACAGCTTGTTTTACGATATTTCTGCCTGGACTTTTCCATTGGCTTTTAACTTAGATTATGCCGAAGGCGTTTCAACCAGTAATGCTGGGAATGAAGTTATAGACTTACAATTTAAAACTGGAAGTGTTTCTGGAATGAGTAATTATGCTTACCTAATGGAATGGCATGAGTATTACACTCCAAAGTTACTTAACGAAGTTCTTAATGATGATTTACGTGCTAAAGTTGCAATGAATCCATTTAGCCTTAATGGTGTCGATTACGATTATGGAACCATTATGATTCCTGTTCAAAATCAAAAATTAAACGCATCAGATTTACATACTTATTTGACTAAGCTTGCTAAAGAAAGTCATGTTTCCATCAATGCTGTTGGAACTGGTTTAACGCAAGGAATCGATTTAGGTAGTAACCAATTTAAAGCGTTAACGGCTCCAAAAATTGCTTTGTTAGTTGGTGAAGGTATTTCTTCTTACGATGCTGGAGAAATTTGGCACTTATTCGACACACGCTATGACATCACAGTGACCAAGTTAGATACTAAAAGTATTAGTTATGCAGATTTAAATAGATATAATACCATTATTGTTCCTAGCGGTCAACTGGATGACGATGCCTCAAAAAAGATAAAAGAATGGGTGCAAAATGGTGGAACTTTAATTGCTTATAAAAATGCTTTGAATTGGGTAAAATCAAAAGAATTAGCCAATTTAGACTTTAAGAAAATGGCGTTAGTTGGCAAGAATATTTCTTTCGAACAACGTGATGATTTTAGAGGAGCTCAAGTAATTGGTGGTGCTATTTTTGAAGCCACAACAGACAGATCACATCCAATCAACTTTGGCTATAAGAATGATAAAATTTCGTTATTCAGAAATACAACTATTTTTATGAAGCCTGATAAGAATAGCTATAACAACCCAATTCAATACACTAAACGACCAATTGTAAGTGGTTACATTTCTAAGCAAAATTTAGATAGTATTGGTAATACGGTGCCATTACAAATTAAAGGATTAGGTCGTGGTAACGTTGTTGCCTTTACGGATAACACCAACTTTAGAGCGTTTTGGTATGGAACTAATAAGTTGTTAATGAATGCTATTTTCTTTAGAGACGAACTATAATTTAACAGCTAATAATGCAATAATTATCACTGCCATCAGATAAATTAAACTAATTGACAGAGACACAAATAACGATAAAGTAAGTATAACAATTATCAAATAAGTTGGAACCAGAGTTAAGGCCATTGCAAAACGGAAGGTCGCTATAAACTCTGGTTCTTTTATTTTAGGTTTTACTAGAAATTCCCAAATGAGATAAGGAATAAAAATAGTGATAATTAATAGCGTTTTAAATAACTGCTTAACAAAATAATTTTCCTTTTTTGGTTTTACAGAACAATTTTTAAAATTAGATTGAATACATGCATTGACTTCTTTAGGATTCAAATAGTTTACATTTAAAGCATCTAACCTACTCAAAGTGTCATCATAATTATCTTCAGGAATATGAGTGGTTAATTCAGATAATTCATTTTTGATTCTTTCTTTTAAGTTGACTACAGATTCATTTCTAGTGTCTAAAACAAAAGACTGAGCAGAAATTGCTTTGCCAAAATGCAAAGATGCACTGTCAGGAAATTGAGAAGCATCCTCAAAATTAAGACCAACAGGAACTAATTGAATATCCAACTCTGGATATGTTTCAAGGGCATCAAAGACAATACGCGTAAAACCTTTGCTTAAAGGTCTTACACGACGCTCTAAATTATGATTGCCCTCAGGGAAAATCACAACAGCCTCGTTTTTTGAAAGTACTTTAGTACATGTTTCAAAAATAGCATTGTTATTTGATAAACTACTCCAGCCATCACGAATGCGATACACTGGAAGCATTTGTAAACTTTTTAATAATTTACTTACAAACGGCTTTTTAAAAACCGCAGCACGCGTTAAAAAATAGGCAGATCTTCCGCATTTGGTTCCAATGAGTAAAGCGTCTAACAAGGCATTTTGATGGTTTCCTAATAATAAAACAGCCTTATTCTTTGGCACATTGTCAACACCATGAATTTCTATGTTCTTAAAATAAAAGAACATTCCAATTCGTATATACGTTCGTACACTATGTAGCCAAAGTTTCTTCAATAGATGCCTTTTTTAGTTTAGACCAATACGTTGCTAATAACAATCCAGAAATAATATGCCAAATCCCCCAGAATGCAGCTAAAATTGCCATGCCTCCAAGTCCATTGAAGAAGGTGAAAATAAGCAAGAGTCCTAATCCTGAATTTTGAATCCCAGTT
>CALGIH010000125.1 GCA_937916035.1 uncultured Lacinutrix sp. | reverse complement strand
CTTAATGTAGTTTCAGGTAGCATGTTTTTTGAAGTTCTACCAGGAACATTGTATAATATTATTGGAATTGGTGACGCTTCTGAAATTGCTTTGAAGTGTTGATATATACCTTCTTGTGTTGGTTTACTGTAATATGGAGATACAGATAGCAATGCAGTAATATTACTTAAATCTGTGTTTCTAATTTCATTAATTACTTCGGCAGTATTGTTTCCTCCAATGCCCAAAACCAATGGTAATCTTCCATTGTTAACCTCTGAAATAGCATTGGTGATTTCTTTCTTTTCTGATTTAGTAACCGTAACGCTTTCTCCTGTAGTTCCCATAATTACAAGATAATTAGTACCATTCTCAATGTTGAAATTCACAATGTTTTTTAACGCATCATAATCTACACTTAAATCATTTTTAAATGGTGTTATTAACGCTACTCCTGTTCCAATGAGTTCTTTCATTTTAAATTTTATTAAATACTTTTAAGTATTTTATTAACTCGTTTTTAAATATGTTTATTTGATTTGGGTCTATATTAATGATAAAATCAAAAAGTCTTTCGTCTTTATTTGAAATTCCAATTTTAAAATTTGCCTTAGACAACGTTGTCACCATGTTAAGTTCAAGATTGTCATTCTGGTAATAACTAATAAGTACATCAAAGGGTTCCTTAACAAAATCAACTAAATCTGCACCTTCAATTTTTCCTTTCCAACCAAAATTTTCAGGATAAAAATAAGCATCCCAGCTATTTGGTCTGGATTTCTCGTCATCAATAAAAGTGATGAATTTTACTCTGTTCTCGTTAATCCCAATACTTTTAAAAACACTCCTTATTTGGTCATAGTTTTTAAACTCATCATGATTGAAAATAATTCCAACAGATTTAATAGATCTATCATCAACAGATGAATTTCTACTATTCAAAATATTGTTAATATATTTTTGGTTAGATTTTTTCTTAAATCGCTTAAAAAACATTTAAATTTATACTTTGCACAAATGTAATAAACAAGTCAGAAAAATGATATTGAAAAACAACTTATTAATGAACTCCAAATATTTTACTTTATGCCTTTGTATCGCTTGCTTTATGTCTTGCAATCAGGAAATGCATTTAGAGAAAATTGAAGCTAAACGACTTGAGATTAATGATTCATTAGTTAGCGTATCAAAAATTGAAGATTTTATAAAACCTTTTAGAGAACATGTTAATAGCAATTTAGATAGTGTATTAGCGTATTCTTTTGATACCTATTCAAAAACAGATGGCGATCTTAATACTGCTATTGGCAACTTAATGGCTGATGCTGTTATGGAAGAAGCGAATCCAATTTTTGAATCTCGTACTGGACATAAAATAGATGTTGTTTTACTTAACCATGGAGGTATTAGAGCAATTCTATCTAAAGGGAATATTACAACTCGAACTGCTTATGAAATCATGCCTTTTGAAAATAGTGTGGTTGTAACAGAACTTAAAGGTACTCATATAAAAGAAATGATTGCATATCTACAAAAAGCTAAGCGCTCACATCCTATTTCTGGTTTAACCATAAAGCTAGATAAAGATTATGAGCTTATTGAAGCTAAAATTAATGGAGAATTGATAGATGATAATAGAACCTATTATGTTGCAACTAATGATTATTTATATAGTGGTGGTGATAGTATGGACTTTTTTCAAAAGAGTGACACATTACACGATTTAGACTATAGAATAAGAAATGTACTCATAGATTATTTTACTAAAAAAGACACTATCAATCCAGTAATTGATAATAGATTTATTAAAACAAACTAGACTTATTAAAAATGAAAAGAAGAGAATTTTTACATCAATCTGCAGCAGGAGCAGCATTAGTAGGGTTAGGCAGTTTAGCGTTGCAATCATTTGTACCTGTGCCAGCACAGCGGAAAATAACAATACTTCATACCAACGATGTACATAGTCATATTGATCCTTTTGGTCCAGAAGCTGGCAGAAATGCTAATAAAGGAGGCGTCGCGAGAAGAGCAAGTTTGGTGCAATCCATTAGAAATGAAAATCCAAATACATTACTATTGGATGCTGGTGATATTTTTCAAGGGACTCCTTATTTTAATTATTATGGTGGCGAATTAGAGTTTAAGCTTATGAGCATGCTTAAATATGATTTAGCAACTATAGGAAACCATGATTTTGATAATGGCATTGAGGGTTTATACAAACAAATGCCTCATGCAAGTTTTGAATTTGTATCAGCAAATTATGATTTTTCAAATACCATTATGGATACTCATGTAAAACCTTATAAAACCTTTACTAGAGAAGGTGTGAAAATTGGAGTTTTCGGATTAGGAATTGAATTAGATGGCTTAGTTATAAAAAAACTATATAAAGAAACTCAATATTTAGATCCAATTGGTATTGCTCAAGATATGAGCAGAATTTTAAAGGAAGAAGAAAAGTGTGATTTAATAATTTGCTTGTCTCATATTGGATATTATTATAAAAACACTCCTGACACAGTCTCAGACGTTGTCTTAGCAATAGCAACAAAAGATATTGACCTTATTATTGGTGGTCATACTCATACTTTTTTACCTAAACCAACTATTGAAAAAAATGCAGTTGGCGAAAATGTTTTGGTAAATCAAGTTGGATGTTATGGCCTTTATTTAGGAAAAGTTGACTTCTATTTTAATAGAGATAAAACGAAAGCAGCTGAAGGCACTACCATAATTGTTTAGTAAGTTTTATTGAGTTTTGCGTCTAAAATTGAAATCAACAATTATTCGCAATGAACAAAAATATTCTATTAGTCATACGTATTATAGTAACTATAATATTAATTCAAACACTTCGTTTTAAATTTACTGCACATCCAGATAGCGTTTATATTTTTGAAATACTTGGACTTGAGCCATTTGGCAGGATAGGTATTGGGATTTTACAATTAATTGCTGGCATTTTACTTTTAATTCCTAGAACAGTTTGGGCAGGAGCATTACTAACGCTTGGACTTATTGGAGGCGCACTAATAATGCACTTAACCAAATTAGGGATTGTTGTTAATAATGATAAAGGTGTTCTTTTTATTACTGCAATAGTAACATTTATCTTGTCCGCAATAATACTTTATTTGTATAGAAAAGACATTCCTATCATCGGGGAAAAACTTTAGGTTTCTAAATTATTTAGAGAAGAACCATTAGAATAGATTTCATTACGCGAATAAGTCATTCCAGCTTGGATATAGAAGAAACAAAATGCAAATATTAATAATACAGAGTAGGTTACATTGAGAATGTTTTTATCTGATACGTAAAAATAAGCCACTTGCATTATTTCAGAAAAAACAATACACAAAGCTCCTAACAACAAATTCATAGCTTTTTTAGAATCTCTACTTATATAGTTAATCAAAGTAACAGTTAACAATAGCATTACAACAATATTGTAAACAATTTCAATGATGTATTATGTCATAATAGAAAGGTAATCACTTTTTACTGCAATTTCAGATACTAAATAAACACTATATATATTTAGCACAAGTAATATGATGATATGTGCTGGGAATTTGCTAATAACACTTTTTAATTTAATTGACTTAAGAACCTCAAGCATTAAAAATACTTAAGCAGTTATATAACATAAATTTCCTCCGTAATAAAGTAAATTATCTAAAGCAACAGAATAATAAGCAAAATATGAAAACACACCTGTAAACTCTGCTAATGAATAAAATAGCAAGAAATAAAAGAAATAGTTGCTTTTAGATTTACCAGTTACACAATATAAAATAGTTAGCATTGGTAATATCAACCCTCTTACTATTCCTCCAATAAAATCTACTTGAAAGATTTGAAAGCCAACAAAGCTTATCGTTAAGGCAATTATTATGCCTGAAAGTAATTTGCTTTTTTGGATGGTTAAGCAGTTATTTGAAATAAATATACTACAAAATATTACATATAAACGATAAAATACTCGTTTAATATATGAAATATGGTAATTTAGAATCTTTCTAAATAATAGAATTCAAGAAATCTTG
>CALGIH010000124.1 GCA_937916035.1 uncultured Lacinutrix sp. | reverse complement strand
CAACACGTAAAGGTGGTATAGACGATAATTAATAATTAATTGTTTAATCAAAACAAAAAAGCCTTCTTTTAAAGAAGGCTTTTTGATTATATGGATATTTTAATATAAGTCTTGAAGCAAGCATGAATTATTTGCAATGATAGAAACTGGATTTTATTTATGATTTTCTGACAAATTTATTAAAACTCTAATTGCTTGTTCTGAATCTTTTTTATCTACAAAGATGTGATCGTGATAATAACCAGCTATGACATTACAACTTATGTTGTTTTTTGCTAATTCAGTCGAAAATAATGCGGTTAAGCCTACAGCTTCCAAAGAAGAATGAACCATTAACGTAATCCAAGATGCAATAAATTCATAATTAAGATTTAATTCGTCTGCTTTTTTGCGTTCTATTACAATAGTTGTTCCTTCCTTTTCTTGAAATTCACAAATTGTTATTTTACGATCAATTCTATCTGAATCTTTTATTGTCGAAAACACATATTCACCCTTGTTGAGTACTGGTGTCATTCCTTTTATTAATTTTGATATATCTGTTTCTCCTGTCATAATAATTAAACTTTCAACTTACAAAACAAATCCCAAATCACCACACCAACACTCACCGAAATATTTAATGAATGCTTAGTGCCATATTGCGGTATTTCAAGTACTACATCACTAGCATCAACTACTTTTTGTTGCACGCCTTTTACTTCATTGCCAAAAACAATAGCGTAGGTAGTGTTGGCTTTTGGTTTAAAATCATTAAGCATCGTTGCGTTTTCAGCTTGTTCAATGGAGGCTATTTGAATATTTTGCGCTTTTAATTTTTTAACTAACTCTAAAGTGTTTTCAACATATTCCCAAGCAACTGTTTCTGTACTTCCAAGGGCTGTTTTATGCATGTCTTTATGAGGTGGTTTTGCAGTAATACCGCAGAGGTAAATTTTTTCAATCAAAAAAGCATCACTCGTTCTAAACACACTTCCAATATTATTGAGACTTCTAATATTGTCTAAAATTACTATTAATGGTGTTTTATCAGATTGCTTAAATGCATCAATCGATAATCTATCCAGTTCGCTATTTTTTAGTTTCCTCATCAAAAATTTATTTTTGTTTCCGCACAAACGAAAATTTCATCCTCTTTCGTAATGACATTAATTAATGTTAAAATTTCTCATCAATTGTAAATAACTTCTAGTCCTTAGCCTTTACAAAACATGAAATATTAGTTACATTAGCATTCTTATAATTCTGAGACTTCGGAACAAAAGTAAGATAAAAAATCACTTAAACATTGGCTAAAAAAGTAAAAAGAGTAACACCATTGATGCAGCAATACAATACCATAAAGGTAAAGTATCCTGATGCTTTATTGCTTTTTAGAGTAGGTGATTTTTATGAAACTTTTGGAAGCGATGCTGTAAAGGCATCAAAGATTCTTGATATTATTTTGACCAAGCGTGGTGCAGGAAGTGATAGCGAAACGGAACTTGCAGGATTTCCACACCATTCTATAAACACCTATTTACCAAAATTAGTAAAAGCAGGTTGTCGTGTTGCTATTTGCGATCAGTTGGAAGATCCAAAGCTTACTAAAAACATTGTAAAACGTGGTGTCACTGAGCTGGTAACTCCTGGAGTCGCTTTAAATGATGAGGTATTAAATTCAAAATCTAATAACTTTTTAGCGTCCGTTTATTTTGGAAAATATATAGGAATTTCTTTCTTAGATGTCTCAACAGGTGAGTTTTTAACCTCGCAAGGCAATGCTGAATACATTGATAAATTGCTTCAAAATTTTAATCCTAGTGAAGTTTTAATCGAAAAACAAAAACGAACTGAGTTTAAAGAAACTTTTGGTTCTGGTTTCCATACTTTTTATATGGAAGATTGGGTGTTTCAAGATGATTATGCCAATGAAACTTTAAACAACCACTTTCAAACCAAATCTCTTAAAGGTTTTGGTATTGAAGATTTATACGAAGGCATTGTTGCAGCAGGTGCTATTATGCATTACTTAGGCGAAACGCAACATCATAAATTACAACATATCACAGCAATTCATCGCATTGCTGAAGATGAGTACGTGTGGATGGATAAATTCACCATTAGAAATTTAGAATTATACAATTCAACAAATGCAAATGCTGTAACACTTATTAACGTAATTGACAAAACCATTTCTCCAATGGGAGGACGTATGTTGAAGCGTTGGTTAGCATTACCTTTAAAAAACGTTGCTAAAATTAGACAACGTCATGAAGTCGTTAAGTTTCTTTTAGATACTAATGTAACCTTGCAAAAGTTGCAACACCAAATGAAGCACATTGGTGATATAGAGCGGTTAATTTCAAAAATCGCCACAACAAAAGTGAATCCTCGTGAAGTGATTCAACTAAAAAATTCTTTAGAAGCAATTGTTCCAATTAAAGCTTTGGCGACACATTCTGAAAATGAAGCTTTAAAAATTATTGGAGATAATATTCAAAATTGTGAGGTGCTTCGTGAAAAAATAAAGGAGACTTTAAATGAAGATGCTCCTGTAAATATATTAAAGGGTAATTCTATTTCTTCCGATGTCTCTTCTGAATTAAAAGAACTTCGTGATTTAGCCTTTTCTGGTAAGGATTATTTGAATAAAATGTTAGCTCGCGAAACTGAACGCACAGGAATTACATCGCTTAAAATAGCATCAAATAATGTTTTTGGATATTATATTGAAGTAAGAAATACGCATAGAGATAAGGTTCCTGAAGAATGGATTCGCAAACAAACTTTGGTAAATGCTGAACGTTATATAACTGAAGAACTCAAAGAATACGAATCCAAAATTTTAGGTGCAGAAGAACGTATTTTGGCAATTGAGCAGCAATTGTTTTCTGAATTGGTAAATTGGATGAGTGCCTATATTAAACCAGTGCAACAAAATGCATCATTAATTGGTCGTTTGGATTGTTTATGTGGTTTTGCGCAATTGGCAAAAGATAATTCATACAATTGTCCAGACATGGATGATGCTTTTGATTTGGAGATTAAAGAAGGTCGTCATCCAGTGATTGAAAAACAGTTACCAATTGGTGAGCCTTATATTGCGAATGATTTATTTTTAGATAGATCGTCTCAGCAAATTATCATGATTACTGGTCCTAACATGTCTGGTAAATCGGCTATTTTAAGGCAAACAGCTTTAATCGTGCTACTTGCTCAAATAGGAAGCTTTGTGCCTGCGGATTCTGCTAGAATTGGCTTGGTCGATAAAATATTTACAAGAGTAGGAGCGAGTGATAATATCTCCATGGGAGAATCTACGTTTATGGTAGAAATGAATGAAACTGCTTCTATTTTAAATAATATTTCTGAGCGTAGTTTAGTGTTGCTTGATGAAATTGGACGTGGTACAAGCACCTATGATGGTATTTCAATAGCTTGGGCTATAAGTGAATATTTACACGAGCATCCTTCAAAAGCAAAGACTTTATTTGCAACGCATTACCATGAGCTTAATGAGATGACTGAAACTTTTGATCGCATTAAGAATTATAATGTGTCAATTAAAGAGCTTAAGGACAATGTTTTGTTTTTAAGAAAATTAGTTGAAGGAGGTAGTGCTCATAGTTTTGGAATACATGTCGCTAAAATGGCTGGAATGCCACAACAAGTGATTCATAGAGCCAATAAGATTTTAAAACAATTAGAAAAATCACATTCTAGTGAAGAGTTAACAGATAAAGTTAAGTCGCTAAATAATGAAATGCAGTTAAGCTTTTTTAATCTGGATGATCCTCTTTTAGAGCAAATTAAAGACGAAATTTTGCACATTGATATTAATACTTTAACACCTGTTGAAGCCTTAATGAAGCTCAATGAAATTAAGCGTATGCTTGAAAAGAAAAAAAGAGCATAAAAATTATAAAAAAGCCTTTGGTATTATTAGAATTGTTTTAAATTTGCATCCGCAATCTAGAGATTGTACGTTCATTAAAAACTGCGAAAGTAGCTCAGGGGTAGAGCATCACCTTGCCAAGGTGGGGGTCGCGGG
>CALGIH010000123.1 GCA_937916035.1 uncultured Lacinutrix sp. | reverse complement strand
TAATTTATTTATAAACTCTGTTGCACTTGCTCCTGGATTATCTGTTTTCATAAAGTTTTCACCAATTAAGAAACCTTGATAACCAAAGGGCTGCAATTCTTTTATGGCTTCGACTGAACTTATGCCGCTTTCTGAAACTTTTACAAAGTCATCAGGAATAATTTTGCTCAAAGCTTTGCTCGTTTCTAGGCTCACTTCAAAGGTTTTTAAATTTCTATTATTTACACCAAGCATGTCTAATGAAGGCATGATGGATTTATGCAATTCTTCTTCGTTATGAACTTCTAACAACACATCTAATTGTAAGCTCTTTGCTAATTCTGAAAAATGTTTGATTTCATCTCTGGTTAAAATGGCTGCTATTAGTAAAATAGCATCTGCTCCGAAAGCCTTGGCTTCTAGAAGTTGATATTCATCAATGATGAATTCTTTCCTTAAAATGGGTAAATTACAGCTTTTCCTTGCAATAATTAAATCGTCTAAAGTACCGCCAAAGTAAATTTCGTCTGTTAATACAGACATGCCACAAACACCAGCTTGCTCATAACCTATGGCAACATCATCAACATTTGCCGTTTCATTAATTACAGATTTTGAAGGAGAGCGTCGCTTAAATTCGGCAATGATTCCTGTGGAACTGTTTCTTAGTTTTTGAGCTAACGAGATTGTCTTTCTATCAAAAAAGGGTGTTTTTTCCAATATATGCATTGGAATTAATTCTTTTTTTAAGGAAACTTCCTTTAGTTTATCTCTTACTATTTTGTCAAGTATGTTCATTTACTTAATTCAATTAATTTATTCAAAGTCGATTTAGCCTTTCCGCTTAGTAATGATTCCTTTGCGAGATTAAAACCATCTTGATGGCTTATTTGTTTTGATGTTGCAATAGCTAATCCTGCATTAGCACAAACGACGTTGTTTTGAGCTTCTGTGCCTTTCCCTCCAATCACATTTATAAATATGTTGGCTGCATCTTTAACTGTATTTCCACCAAAAATGTCACCTTGTTGTATTTGTTTTACACCCAAATCTTCAGGAGAAAACATGGTTTCTGTAGTATTAGAAATTACTTTCGTTTTTCCTGTTAGGGATATTTCATCATAACCATCTAAGGCATGGACAATACTGTAATTTTTATCAGTTTGTTGATATAGATAGCCATATAATCGTTGCAATTCTAAATTGAAAACACCAACCATTTGATTCTTTGGGAATGAAGGATTTACCATTGGTCCAAGCATATTAAAAAATGTTTTCACACCTAATTCACGACGAATAGGAGCCACATTTTTCATGGCTGGATGAAACAAGGGAGCATGTAATACACAAATTCCAGTTTTATCGATGCAACGTTTTAAAAAATCTTCATCACTCGAAAATTTAATCCCTAAATATTCCATAACGTTTGAAGATCCACAAGCTGATGATACACCATAATTTCCGTGTTTAGCAACATTTACTCCTGCTCCTGCAGTCACAAATGAGGATAATGTTGAAATATTAAAAGTGTCTTTGCCGTCACCACCAGTTCCACATAAATCAATGGCATTGAAATCTTTTAAATCTATAGCAATACATAACTCTAAAAGCGCATCTCTAAAACCACGTAACTCTTCTAATGTTATACTACGCATCATATAAACCGTAAGGAAGGATGCTATTTGGTTTTGGTTGTATAGGCCTTCGGAAATATTCACCAAAACCTGCTTCGCCTCTTCGCTAGAGATGCTTTCGTGGTTAATGAGTCTGTTAAGTAACTGTTTCATATTTGTCATTCCTGCGTCGGCAGGAATCGTTTTAATTTAATCTTCTATTGTTTTGTCGCTCTGAGTAAAATGAAGAATCTCGATTGAGATGCTTCGACAGCCGCAGCATGACACCACTAACTATCTATCCAATTCTTTAAAATCTGTTTTCCATTTGGAGTCAATACAGATTCTGGATGATATTGTACACCTTTTACATCATACTCTCTATGACGAAGCGACATAACTTGTCCGTTTGCATCAAAGGAAGTTGCTTCCAAACAATCTGGTAAATTTGGATTGACAACCCAAGAATGATAGCGACCAACTTCAATTTCTTTTTCCAAACCTTTAAACAAAGATTCATCATCAACTGTAATGATTACATTCGTAGCTAAACCATGATAAACCTCTTCTAAATTAATAAGTGAACCACCAAAAACTTCACCAATGGCTTGTTGACCAAGACAAACGCCTAATATACTTTTTGTAGAAGCATATTCTTTAATTATGGCTTTTAGAAGTCCTGCTTCATCTGGAATTCCAGGACCTGGAGACAACACAATTTTATTAAATGCCTTCACATCTTCTAAGTCTAACTTGTCATTTCTAACAACGGTTACTTCGCAATTTAGATCTTCTAAATAATGAACCAAATTGTAGGTAAAACTGTCGTAGTTATCTATTACTAATACTTTTGTCATTGATAAATTTATTTATCATTTCCGCATATGCGGAAAACTTTTGTTTATGTTTCAATTTATAATGGATTCCTGTCTGAACAGGAATGACAAATTATTCAATTCTTTCGGCTATTTTAATAGCCTTTGTTAATGCTCCAAGTTTGTTATATACTTCTTGTAATTCATCTTCTGGATTCGATTTTGATACTATACCAGCGCCAGCTTGCCAATGTAATTGATGATTTTTACTTAAAAAAGTTCGTATCATGATAGCATGGTTATAATTACCTTCAAAATCCATAAAACCAATTGCTCCTCCATAAAATGCTCTACTTGTTTTTTCGTATTGTTCAATAAGTTGCATTGCTCTATGTTTTGGTGCACCACTTAAGGTTCCTGCTGGAAATGTATCTGCAACCACTTGCATGGTTGATACATGTTCATGTTTTTTGCCAGTCACTTTACTAACTAAATGAATAACATGAGAGAAAAATTGAACTTCACGATATTTTTCAACGGTAACTTGACTTCCATTTCTGCTCAGGTCATTTCTTGCTAAATCTACAAGCATCACATGTTCTGCATTTTCTTTTGCATCAACTACTAGTTTTTCGGCTAGTTTGGCATCTTTTAAATCGTCACCTGTTCGTTTAAAAGTTCCTGCAATTGGATGAATTTCAGCTTGACCATTACTTACTACTAATTGCGCTTCTGGCGAACTTCCAAATATTTTAAAATTGCCATAATCAAAATAGAATAGGTATGGAGAAGGGTTGATACTCCTCAATGCACGATAGACGTTAAACTCGTCGCCTTTAAAATTTTGTTGAAATTTTTTAGATAATACCAATTGAAAAACATCACCTCTTGCACAATGTTTTTTAGCCAGTTTCACATGTTCTTTATATTCATCGTCTGAAAGATTTGAATTAATATCACCTTCAGCAGTAAATTGATAAGACGCGAAGTTTTTAGCTTTTATTAAGTGAAGGATATCATCAACATTATTTTCGGTATTAAAACAATGTGCGAAAATATAAGCTTCATTTTTAAAATGATTAATAGCGATGATGTTTTGATAAACTGCATAATAAATATCAGGAATGTTTAATGAACCTTCCTTTTTTGAAATAGTAACATCTTCAAAATACTTTACTGCATCATAAGCTGTGTAGCCAAAAATGCCATTATTTATGAATTTGAATTGCTCATCAGAATCAACCTTAAATTGTTTTGTGAACTTGTGTATTTCGGTTGTAACATCAGTATCTTTTGTTTCAGAACTGGACTGACGACCATCAGGGAACTTTTGAGTTATCAATTCGTTTTCAACCTTAATCGACGCGATAGGATTGCAGCAGATGTATGAAAAACTGTTATCATTAGCATGATAGTCACTACTTTCTAATAATATGCTATTTGGGTATTTATCCCTAATTTTTAAGTAGATGCTAACAGGAGTAATGGTGTCTGCTAATATTTTCTTGTAATGTGTTTTTAGTTGATACATATTATGCTGAATTTATTTCAGTATGTTTTTTATTTCAAATTAGTATTTTTCTTTTTAAGATTCTGAAATAAATTCAGAACAAATAAAAGGCTTGTCGTGAATGACAAGCCTAAATATATTGTTATTTAAATATACAATGGTCTAGTTCACGAAATTTACGTTTCG
>CALGIH010000122.1 GCA_937916035.1 uncultured Lacinutrix sp. | reverse complement strand
ACATACAACGTTTTGCCGAAGCCGAAAGTAAAGACAATGGCAAACCCATTAGCTTAGCAAAAGCAGTCGATATTCCTAGAGCAGCAAGTAATTTTCGCTTTTTTGGAAATGCTATTACACAGTTTGCTAGTGAAAGCCATGAAAGTGTTGGTCAAGACGCCATAAATTATACCTTACGCCAACCAATTGGTGTTGTTGGCTGTATTTCGCCTTGGAACCTTCCACTCTATCTCTTTACCTGGAAAATTGCACCTGCAATTGCTGCAGGAAACTGTGTGGTTGCCAAACCTAGTGAAGTCACTCCAATGACAGCCTATTTATTAGGTGAAATTTGCACAGAAGCTGGTTTACCAAGAGGTGTTTTAAATATTGTACATGGATTAGGCACATCAACAGGACAAGCCATTGTAGAACATCCAGATATTAAAGCGATTAGCTTTACTGGAGGAACAGCAACAGGAGCTCATATAGCTAAAGTAGCCGCTCCAATGTTCAAAAAGCTATCTTTAGAACTTGGTGGCAAAAACCCAAATATCATATTTGCCGATTGTGATTATGATGATATGTTAAATACAACGGTTCGATCGTCTTTTGCCAATCAAGGTCAAATTTGTTTGTGTGGAAGCAGAATTTTTGTGGAAGCTTCCATTTATGAGAAATTCAAAACTGATTTTGCAAAAAAAGTAAAAGCCTTAAAAGTTGGTCATCCATCAGAACCTGATACCAATATTGGTGCTTTAGTTTCCAAACCACATTTGGAGAAAGTGATGGATTACATTAACATTGCAAAAGAAGAAAACGGTAAAGTAATTTGTGGTGGCAATAAAGTGATCGTTAAAGGTTATGAAAATGGTTGTTATTTAGAGCCAACAGTAATTGAAGTTCCAACAGATGAGTGCAGAGTGAACCAAGAAGAAATTTTTGGCCCAGTGGTAACGATTATGCCTTTCAATACAGAAGATGAAGTGCTTCAAATGGCAAATAAAGTCAAATATGGCCTATCTGCTACATTATGGACGAATGATCTAAAACGAACCATGAGAATGAGCAATCAATTACAAGCTGGAATTGTTTGGGTAAACACATGGATGATGCGTGATTTACGAACACCTTTTGGTGGTGTAAAAGCTTCTGGTGTCGGCAGAGAAGGTGGTTTTGAAGCATTACGCTTTTTTACGGAAGCTAAAAATGTTTGTATAAAGTATTGAAACGTTATTGCGAGGAATGTCAATCTGAGCTTGTCACAGACAAATGACGTGGCAATCTCATAAATTAAAATTGTATTAACTATTAAAAAAATTCCTGTCTACGCAGGAACTATTATGAACTTAAACTTAAATAACAAATACGCATTAGTTTGTGGAAGCACAGCTGGAATTGGGAAAGCAACAGCAATGGCTTTAGCTGCAGAAGGAGTCCAAGTAACACTTATAGCAAGAAACGAAGAGAAGCTAAAAGCTACGCTATCTGAATTACCTCAACAACGAGAACACGATTATATAGTCGCTGATTTTTCTAATCCAGATGAGTTAAAAAACAAGGTATCACAATATA
>CALGIH010000121.1 GCA_937916035.1 uncultured Lacinutrix sp. | reverse complement strand
GATTATTACTTGGTATTATTGACGTAAACGAAGCATTGGCAATTGGAACTGCTGCATCCTTATTTGGAGATGTACCTTATTCAACTGCTGCTCCAGACAATCCTAGTTTAGAATCACCAGATCCTACGCTTGACGCTCAGACAGATGTTTACAGCGCTATTCAAACTCTTTTGACTAATGCAATTCCTAATTTACAAAATGGTTCGACTACTGCAAATTTGCCTGCTGCAGATAATTATTTTGGAGGAAATCGAACTGGTTGGATCGAATCGGCATACACCTTAAAAGCAAGGTATTATTTACAAGCTAAAGATTACGGTCAAGCTTTGACAAATGCTATGAATGGCATTAGTGGCCCTTCTAGAACTATGTCCTATAACCCTATTGGAGATATTGATGGAAACAGTAATATCCTTCATAATTTTGTAAACAGTAGTAGAGCTGGAGACATGACTGGAATTGGGGCTTTCTATAGAACCCTTATTGACCCAAGCAATGCAAACGGTCGCAATAATGCAAAAACAGATGAAACGGCTCGTAGAAACTATTCCTATATTGATGGCGACGGTGAACAAGGGGGAGGGATCGATGATTCTACCACTCCAATGAAATTAGTGAGTTATGAAGAAAACCTTTTAATTTGGGCTGAATGCTTGTTAAGAGGAAATGATACACCTGGAGCAATTGCAAAACTTAATGAACTTAGAACATATCTTCGTTCTGGTAATGCATTTAATAATATAAGTGGCTCTGACCCTTTAATATATGATGACTACGTATTAGCAGATTTTCAAGCTGGTGGTATGGAAAATACTGATAATATAGCAACAGATAGAGCCGTATTGCGTGAAATTATTGAAGAGCGCTATGTCACTGGATTTAGTACGTATATGCCATTCAATGATGCTCGTAGATTAAGAGCTACTGACAGTGACGTTATTGTTCCTTTTCCTTTAAACAATAACACAACTACTGTTAACCCTCAACGTTTGCTTTATCCTCAGAGTGAAATTGATGGGAATGGTAATTTCCCTAGTCCAATTCCAGATTTATTTACAATAACAACAGTAAACCAATAATTTAATACTTTGATTAGTTAATAAAGAGGTTGATTAAAACAAATGTTTTAGTCAACCTCTTTTTAAATTTACAGCATAATTAATATTTTTCCTTCAAAATGAAAACAATTAGAAATTTCACAAATAATTTATCCTCACATTTTCTGTTATACCTTTTTCTTATTTCTGTTACTTTCTATTCTTGCAAAGAAGAAAAGCTTGACGTTGATATCTTAATAACAAATGGCATCGTTTATGACGGCATTGACGCTACTTCAAAACAAGTTTCTATAGGGATAAAGGAAGACAAAATCGTATTTATCGGTAACGAACTATTAATTACAATTAATGCCACTAAAACAATTGATGCCAAAGGTCTTGTTATATCTCCTGGTTTTATTGATCCACATACACATGCAGATAGAGATTTAATCGATCCTGAAAACTCCCATAATCAACCATTTTTATTTCAAGGCGTAACAACTGTAGTCATAGGTAATGATGGTAGCAGCTATTATCCTTCCTCAAAATATATTGAACTATACAAAAACCAAGGTATTGGAACAAACGCTGTTTTACTTTTAGGACATGGAACAATTAGAAGGCAAATAATTGGAAGTACAGATCAAAAAGCTTCCAATGACGCTATAAAAAAGATGCAAGATTTGGTTCAAAAAGAAATGGATGCAGGCGCTTTTGGAATGTCAACAGGATTATTTTATGCTCCTGGTAGTTATTCTAATACTGATGAAGTTATCGCATTATCTAAAATTGTAGCTCAAAATAATGGTATTTATGATAGCCATATAAGAGATGAGAGTTCTTATAATATTGGTTTAATTTATGCTATTGAAGAAGCAATAGAAATAGGAAGGCAAGCCCACTTACCTATTCATATTTCTCATATTAAATGTCTTGGAGTAGATGTATGGCAACAAAGCACAGAAATTATCAAATTAATAGACAATGCTAGAGAAGAAGGTATAGATGTTACTGCAGATCAATATCCATATGATGCTTCTTCGACAACTTTAAAAGCTGCTACAGTTCCTCGTTGGGCAGAAAGTGGAGGACAAGATTCATTGTTCATTAGGTTTATGAATTCTAAACTCAAAAAACAAATCCTTGAAGAAACAAAAAGTAATATAGTACGCAGAGGTGGTCCAGAAAAGTTACTCATTGTAGGCGCAGAAGATTCCTTGTTAATTGGGAAGACATTGTTAGATATTTCTAATGAATTAAAAATTACTCCTGAAGAAACTGTTTTTAAATTGATAATATCCAACCACATTAAAGTTGCTTCATTTAACATGAACTCTGAAGATATTTGTAATTTTATGAAACAAGATTGGGTTGTAACAGGTTCCGATGGTAATAGTGGTCATCCAAGAAAATATGGTAGCTTCCCAAGAAAATATAACACGTATGTAAAACAAGAAAAAGTTATTGATTTAGCGACTTTTATTAATAATAGCTCTTCAAAAACTGCTGAGATTTTAAGAATTCCAAACAGAGGCATCCTAAACGTTGGCTATTACGCTGACATCATTATTTTTAACCCAAATACGTTTAAAGATGTTGCCGATTACAACGACGCTTTTCAATATTCCGAAGGCCTTGAATACAGCATCATTAATGGCCAATTAGTAATTGAGCAAGGAAAATTTACTGGAAACCTAAACGGTAAAGTTTTAACAAAATAGATAGCATTAGTTATCTTTTCTGCAATTCAATAAACTCATAATAACTAGCTGCCATTTTAGTGATATTTTCTTGAATAAGCGCATTATTAACTGAGCAATAACCCATTACTAACCCGTTTTTTTTATCCCCTTGATGAAAATAATTGCTATAAGCATAGGTGGTTACTCCAGTTTCGTTCAAATAATTTGATAATTTTTCATCATCTACTCCCTCTTTAAGCTCTGCAATAACATTCAACCCTTTGTTATTTGAATTAATTGTAAGTTCATTTTCAAAATTTTCACTTAACGCTTTTAAAAAAACTTCTTTGCGCTCACTAGACACTTGAATAATATTTCTTAAATGTCTATTTAAATAATCTTTTTCAATAAAAAGACTTAAAGTCTTTTGAATTGAAGGTGATACAAACCTGCTTGATTGCTGTAATAATCCAGAGATACTATCCAATAAATATTCAGGAATAATCATGTATCCAAGCCGAATAGAAGGATGTAAAATCTTATTAAAACTTCCCAAATAAATTACTCTAGAATGTTCGTCTAAATTATAAATTGCTGTAATTGGATTTTCCCAATTACTAAATTCGTGATCGTAATCATCTTCTACAATAAATGCATTATTCTTAGTTGCCCATTTGAGTAATTCTATTCTTCTGTTTTTACTCATCTTTACTCCTGTTGGATGCTGATTTGAGGGTGTTGTATAAACTAATTTTGGTTTATTGCACACCACTTCATTAATACATATTCCCTCAGCATCTATCGTTGTAGAACAAATTTTTGCTCGTAAACTTTTAAATAAATTAACAGCATATGGATACGTTGGGTTTTCAACTACAACTTCATCATTTCTATCAATTAGGACACTTCCTATTAAAGACAATGAATGCAGCGACCCTGTAGTAACAACAATTTGATTGGCATGGCACGTAATCCCTCTATATATTTTAAGATATTGAATTAAACTCTCTTTAAGACTTGGTAAGCCAGTCGGAGAATAATATGACAATTCGGACGATTTAATTGAGCCCCAATATATATTCGATAATTTTTGCCATTGCAGTATTGGAAAAATATCTAAAGGTGGTATTCCTGGTCTAAAAGGAATCCCTTTTATTTCATTATTATTTGTGATAAGGACATGGCTTTTAAAGGCTTTACCTATTTTAGATAATTTTGGTAAATTTCTCTTTTCTTGTTCTTTACTTTTAGTTTCTTTTTGGGCAATTATCTTATTCACAAAACTTCCAGAACCCTGAATAACGCTTACATACTTTTCTAAAACCAATAATTCATATGCCTTTATTACAGTACTTCTTGAAACCCCTAAGTCTTTTGACAAAATTCGTGATGGAGGTAATTTAATTCCATGAATTAATGATTTATACTGTATGGCTTTTTTGATCGAATCATATAAAACAAGATAAATGTTCTTGCTTTTATCATTTATGCTATATCCATGATTGTAAAGAATATTTTTAATATTGAAGGGCATAAGTGGTATGACTGTTTAAAAAAAATTAGCCTTTACAAATTAGTGTAATTTTATATATAAATTTATACAATGGTCAAAAAAATAATACTTGCTTTTTCCTTATTTGCTATTGCTAAGCATCGGAAAAAAGAAGAAAGCAACACCTGTTGCAAAGATTAAATTTATGACTTAACTTTGACTATCTCTGGTAAACATTAGTTTGAAGACTTACAATATCTAAAATTAGATACTGAAGTCGTTGTCAAAAAATACAAAGCGTTTTTTTGATTAATTAATGAGGGTTTTTTTGTTTACATTTAACTACTATTGAAAAAACATAAACGAAAACAAAAGCTCCTGTAAAACACACAACTTCTTTTGAGTGCTAACAAAAACCTCTAAGAATAAGAGGTTTTGTTAGTGATCCAGATAAAAAACTAAATAATATAATTTTTTGAGTACAAAAAAATAACGTTAATTTTTCCAGTTAATGTATTGTTTACCTGATTGAATGATTATTCCTGAATTACTCAATGCGTTTTCAAGTTCATTAATCTCCTTGTTTAAATTATTAAACCTTACTGTCCATTGGTTATACTCTTTTAAGGCTATTGCAAAACTCTGTTTCTGAGTCATTGTACTAGCAGAGGTCGAGCTATTAAAACTATATCTTACTCGTGAAACCCTTGATGCTATGGAAGGCTCTATAAGTTCCATGTTATTGGTTATTAATTCGTTCCCATTAAGCTGAATTTCTAAGTCCAATAAATTCTGTCTAATAGCTTCAGCTTTTTCAATTAATACAGGATTACTTATTTTATTCTTAATCTGCTTTTTTAGTGTTTCCATCTCATTAATGTAGCTCCTCAACAATTCATCTCCATTATTAATGGCATCATTTAGAGCCATAACTTCTATTCTGAATTTTTCTTGTCCCATTAAATCTGTGTTAGGGAACGTGGTATTCTCTAATCGTTTTACTTTAAAATCCTGGCTTTGACCAAGGTCTTGCCAGTTGCCATTAACCAACTTAACCATGCTTACTTTGTAAGTACCTGAAGGTACTATAGCACTATTAGTTGCATAACGAAGGTTCCATGCAACGCGATTAATTCCTTTTATTGCTGGTGCTTCAACTCGCGCAACCATTTCATCCTGCTCATTTTTAATGGTGAATAGAATCTCAGGGTTGTCCTCTCTTTTTTCTATTGTAAATGCTTCCCAATCAGGATAATATACAGGTTGATTATTGGCTATTTTAGTCGCTTCAGCTTTTTGCCTTTCTCCTTCTAAAGTCGTGATTCCTTCCTTCAAATAGTACGTAAATACGGCTCCAAAAGTTGGATTTGGAGACGCAAAAAAGTTAGCTCCCGAGGCTCCTCCATCAGGATTATCAATTGTATAACTCAAGGCATCCTTAACAGGAAACAACAAACTCTCTTTAGTGAGATTTGTAGTGGAAATTTCCCTTAATGGACTAAAGTCGTCCAAAATATAAAACCCTCTACCAAATGAGGCAGCTACTAAGTCATTCTCCCTTTTCTGTATTTCTAAATCCCTTACAGCAATCGTTGGAATGCCTGATTTTAATTGCATCCATTGATTACCTCCATCTATACTGAAATATAAACCATACTCAGTTCCTGCAAAAAGCAAGTTTTCTGTAATATGGTCTTGTACTATAGTCCATCCGAACTCGTCATTTGGTAAATTGGACGAAATACTTTTCCAAGTTTTTCCCTTATTATCACTTTTGTAGAAGTAAGGCTTATAATCACCATATTTATGATTGTTGAATACTGCAAAAACAGTGTTTTCATTATGTGG
>CALGIH010000120.1 GCA_937916035.1 uncultured Lacinutrix sp. | reverse complement strand
TGAAAACTCCAATCCGTTTTTTAGTAATCTTATTGTTTTTTACTTGTTCCCCTAATGGTGTTGATACCTCAGATAATAATCAACCTGAAGAAACGCAGCTTTATTTTCCGCCAATAGGAAGTGATATTTGGGAAACTGAATCAATTAGTGATTTAGAATGGAATGAAAGTGAATTAGAATCTTTATTAACTTATTTAGAAGAAAAAAACACCAAGAGTTTTATCATACTTCATGAAGGAAAGATTGTCATTGAACATTATTTTAGTGATCATACTTCAACTTCACCTTGGTATTGGGCTAGTGCAGGAAAGACATTAACATCTACTGTTTCTGGAATTGCTCAGGACGAAGGTTTATTAGACTTAAATAATAAAGTTTCTGATTATCTAGGAACAGCCTGGACGAGTGCTCCTTTAGACAAAGAAAACCTGATCACATGCAAAAACTTACTGTCCATGAACTCAGGTTTAGATGATGGTTTGGATGATGGCGTGTCTCCGGAAAATTTACAATATGTTGCTGACGCTGGAAACCGTTGGGCTTATCATAATGTATATGTGAAAATGCAAGATGTTGTATCAGAAGTCAGTAATGAAACTTGGTCTGCATACTTCAATGCCAAGTTGAGAGATAAAATTGGTATGTCTGGAAGTTGGATTCCTCTTGGTGATTTAAGTGTTTATTGGAGTAATACTAGAAGTATGGCTCGTTTTGGACTCTTAGTTTACGCAAGCGGAAAGTGGGAAGATGACACTATTGTTTCAGAAGAATTTTTAAATACCGCAACAAACACATCACAAAATATTAATGAAGCCTATGGTTATTTATGGTGGCTAAACGGTAAATCGTCATTTCATTTACCACAAAGTCAATTAGAATTTCCCGGAAAACTAATACCAAATACACCTTCAGATATGTTCGCTGCTTTGGGTAAAAATGATCAAAAAATATACATTGTTCCAAATAAGAAGTTAGTGGTAATAAGAATGGGAGAAGTCGCTGATCCTGACAATCCTACTTTTGGGCTCTCTGGTTTTGATGATGAGCTCTGGGAAAAAATAAACGCAGTTATTAATTAATTATAGTCCTTTGGTGTTCGTCTCTTTTTAGTCGCTTGCTCATAAGCATAAGCATATTCCAATAATTGTTTTTCTTGTAATCGTTTACCAATAAATGTCAACCCTTTTGGCTTTCCATTGGCTTCATAACCCATTGGCACAGTTATAGCAGGATATTCAGCAACTGCAGCTAAACCAGCATGATAGTTATTGATAGATAAAAAACCGTCTAATTTCTTTGTTCTCCTTGGTGCATCAAAAAACGATTTACCAATAACTTTAAGGGAATCCTTTACGTTTTCTAGAAAAGCTTCATTGCCTTCATCAGCAACAATACCATTAAAAAGTTTTTGACCATAAGGCATCATTTGCAATGAATCTGTTTTATTAAATTCAATAACATCAGACACAGATTTCAATTTTATTGAAGCATTTGCATACGTTTCAAGGTATTTAGGTAAGTCATTTTTCATGTCTAAATTAAGCAGATTAGTAAAATTAGGAAGTTCCCTTCCTCCTTCTTCAACTTCAACAATAGTTGCTCCTAATTTCTTTAAATCTTCAAGAGCATTTACGTATAAAGAATCTGTCATGAGTCGCTTAAACGCTCCAAATCGTTTTCCTTCAAGTGATTTTGATTTTGGCAAATCTTCATAATAGAAACCATTCAACCATAAGGCATAAATGGATTTAGAATCAGATAAGTCTTCACCAAACATAGCATCTAAAACAATGGCATTATCTATCACATTTTTAGTCATTGGTCCTGCAGTATCCAAAGTTGACGAAATTGGTACAATCCCACTCCTACTTACCAAACCAATAGTAGGCTTAAACCCAACTACAGAATTTGCACTTGAAGGTGATAATATGGAACCTGATGTTTCGCTTCCAATTGCAGCTACAGCAAAATTTGCCGCCATGGCAACTCCACTTCCAGAACTTGATCCTCCAGTGTCAAAAGTTCTTCTACCATAAGGGTTTAAGGTTTGTCCTCCAATGGCACTATATCCACTTGGACAATCACCACAAAAGAAATAAGCCCATTCACTGAGATTGGTTTTTCCTAAAATAATGGCTCCTTGTTTTTTTAATTGTTGAACTATAAAAGCGTCATCAGCTAAGTTATTCTTCAAAGCTACTGCTCCTGCTGTGGTTGGCATACCTGAAGCATTGATATTATCTTTTAATAAAATTGGCATTCCAAAAATTGGATGAGGCGCATCAACAAATCTTGTTTTATCCGCTTTTTTAGCCTCTTCAATCACATTTGGATTTAAAGCAATCACAGAATTTAAGGATCCCTCATTTTCTCTGTCAAATTTTCTAATACGATATAAATAAAACTTGGTAAGCTGTTCGTATGTTAATTTACCATCAGCAATATATCTGTGTAACGTCGGAATATCTTGATCAATGATTAAAGCTTTTAAAGTATTGTAGTTGGATTCAGTAAAATCTTCTAATTGCTTATTAAATTGACTCCAAAGTTCGGAAGTATTTATATACTTTGAATCTAGGACTTTGAATTCTCTGAAATCTTTTACTCCTGCACCTTTAAAGGTCGTAACACCAATACTAATAGAATCCGTTGCAGTTGCATCAGTTTCAACCTCAGAAGGCTTATCTGTTGATGTGTTTTGTTTGCATGAATATATGGATACAATAAGAAGTAAAATAAGGAATTTTCGCATGGTTAGTATTTTCCACTAAAATATAAAATTATAGATAGATTAAACTATTTAAAAAAACTATCTACAAACTCATACTTATTGAATACTTGAAGATCCTCAATGCCTTCTCCGACTCCAATATATTTTACAGGAATTTTAAATTCGTCACTAATACCAATAACGACACCGCCTTTTGCAGTACCATCAAGTTTAGTAACAGCTAACGAAGTTACTTCAGTAGCTGCAGTAAATTGTTTAGCTTGTTCAAAGGCATTCTGACCTGTTGAACCATCTAATACCAATAAAACATCATGAGGAGAATTGTCCACCACTTTTTGCATCACACGTTTTACCTTGGTCAACTCATTCATTAAATTGACTTTATTATGCAAACGTCCAGCAGTATCAATAATCACAACATCAGCATTTTGTGTCACTGCACTTTGAAGTGTATCAAAAGCAACAGAAGCAGGATCACTTCCCATTTCTTGTTTTATCATAGGAACATCAACACGATCTGCCCAAACCTGTAATTGATCTATTGCAGCAGCTCTAAAGGTATCTGCCGCTCCTAAAACAACTTTTAACCCTTGTTTTTTAAATTGATAAGCTAGTTTACCAATCGTCGTTGTTTTACCAACTCCGTTGACACCAACAACCATAATAACATAAGGTTTCTTGGTATTAGGAATAGTGAATTCTGTAGCTTCACCAGAATTGGTCTCTGATAATAAGCTAGCAATTTCTTCTCGAAGTATTTGGTTTAGTTCTGCTGTTCCTAAATATTTATCTTTTGCAACACGTGCTTCTATACGATCTATAACTTTTAATGTTGTATTAACACCTACGTCACTTGTGACTAAGATTTCTTCAAGGTTATCTAAAACCTCAGCATCTACTTTAGATTTTCCAGCAACTGCTTTATTTAATTTTGAAAAAAAAGTATTTTTAGATTTCTCTAATCCTTTATCTAAGGTTTCCTTTTTGTCAGAAGAGAATATTTTTTTAAAAAAACTCATTTGTTTAATGTTTCATTCAATTAACAAATAGCAATAGTCTTGCCTAAAGAGAAACTCTGCTATATTGTCATAGTTGGATTGTGAATATAAATAACAAAAGCCGCTTTCGAGATGAAAGCAGCTTAAATATCTTAAAGACAAGAACGGTTTACTTTTTATTCAAAAAGTCGTTTACTTGATCTGGATCCATAATAGATTCAACAAACATGTAAGCTCCAGATTTTGGTGACTTCACCATTTTGATAGCTTTAGTTAATCTTTTTGATCCTGTTTGTAACGATGCTACTGATTTTTTTGCCATGATTCAAATGTGTTGCATTTAAAATTTTTACAAATTGTAAAAATCTCAAGCTGTTATTCGAGATTCTCTTCGAATCTCTAAATTATTTAATTTCTTTATGAACTGTCATACGCTTAAGGATAGGATTAAATTTCTTAATCTCCATTCTATCAGGCGAATTCTTTTTATTTTTTGTTGTAATATAACGAGACGTTCCAGATTGCCCAGATTCTTTATGCTCTGTACACTCTAAAATTACTTGAACTCTATTTCCTCTCTTTGCCATTGCTTTTCTATTTAACGATTAGGCTATTATTTTATAAATCCTTTAGCTCTAGCATCTTTCAATACAGCTGAAATACCTAGCTTATTGATAGTTTTTAATGCAGATGTAGATACTTTTAAAGTTACCCATTTATCTTCTTCAGGAATATAAAAACGCTTCTTTATAAGATTCGCATTAAATTTACGCTTAGTTCTATTCATAGCGTGCGATACGTTGTTTCCAACCATCGCTTTTTTCCCAGTAAGTTCACAAACTCTTGACATTCTTTCTAAACTTTAAAAATTGTTGTTTTTAAACGAGGTGCAAAGTTACAAATTCTTTAATTCTTGACAAACTTTATTTTATCAATATTTTAAAATTTCTTTTTGCAATAATTCAAAAGCCTTATTTACAGCTTTATTAATAACTTTTGTTCGATGATTGCCTAAATGATATTCTTCAGAAAAAACACCTTTAGGTGTTGCTAAAGCAATACATACTGTCCCTACTTCGGCATTATCATCTCCTTTTGTTGGTCCTGCATTTCCAGTTGTTGCAATTGCATAATCAGCCTTAAATAATTTTTGTGCTTGTTTTGCCATAGCTTCAGCCACTTGAGTGCTTACCACAGAATATTTATCAATTATTGAAGCATCTATCTTAAGGACCTCAATTTTTGACTGCATCGAATAACTAACAATACTTCCTTTAAAATAAGTTGAAGCTCCTGAAATGGCTGTAATTTGTTCAGCAATTTTACCTCCAGTACAACTTTCGGCAGTAGCCAAGGTTTTTCCTAATTCTGTTAATCTCTTTCCAATAATTGCTTCAATAGAATGATCTTCTTCAAAACCAACAAAAATATCTTGTATTTGTGGCAGTAATAGAGCAATCTGCTTTTCCATTTCAGCAACTACCATTTCCTTATCATTTGCTTTTGCCGACAAACGCAGTCTTACTCTCCCTAAACTAGGTAAGTATGCGAATTTCATAAACTTTGGTAAATTATCTTCCCATACTTCAATTCTTTCTGAGATTTTACTTTCTCCATGACCGTAAGTAAGTAGCGTTTTATGCAAAATAAAAGGTAACTTATATTGTTTTTGGAGCTTTGGAATGACTTCATTTTCAATCAATGCTTTCATTTCAAATGGCACACCTGGAAGAGAAATAAATACTTTTGAATCTTTCTCAAACCACATTCCTGGAGCACTTCCAAAACGATTCATTAAAACCTGTGCTTTTGAAGGAACTAAGGCTTGATCAATGTTTACCTGTGATAATTCTTGCTTGATATATTTTTTCCAGAGTTCTTGTATATTTTCTAATACTGAAGTATCAGGAACTAAGGTATCGTTAAAGTATTCAGCTAGTGTGTTTTTGGTAATATCATCTTTTGTCGGACCTAAACCTCCAGTTAAGATAATTACATCTGCATTATCCTCAGCTTCTTTTAAAGATTTTAATATATGTGCTTTGTCATCTTGAACAGATGTAATCTGGTACACTGAAACGCCAATCTTATTAAGTTGCTTTGCTATAAAAGCGGAATTAGAATCTACAATCTGACCAATGAGAATCTCATCACCAATTGTTATTATTTCTGCTTGCATTATAAGTTGAAGTCTTCCTTGATTTCTGCTGAGGCTCTTTCAACTGCAGCCATTACTTTTTCTAACTGTTCGCTAATATCTTTTCCTCTTTCCTCATTTTTTCCCCAATCCTGAACTTCAATAAGCTCTTCAAGAACGCCAAGTTCGAACATATCGATGGTAGGTTTCATTTTGTGAGCCGCTCTGTAAGTTGCAAGATAATCTGTGCTAACAACAGCGATTTTTAAAAGTCGTGCGTCAGCAGGAACTTCCTCTAGGAATGTCATTGCCAACGTTTCAATAAATTCCTGATCGTTATCAGAAAGGTCTCGAATTTTATCTAATTTATAATTTTGTTCCATTTATTTAACTGTTATAGAGAATAGCTCTATATTCTCAATATATCCATTTAATTTATCATTAGCAACTACTTTGCCAACTCCTGCTGGAGTTCCGGTAAAGATAATATCTCCAATCTTTAAAGTAAAATATTTTGAAACATATTCTATTAACTCATCTATCTTCCAAAGCATTAAGTTGGTATTTCCATCTTGAACTACTACATTATTTTTGAGTAGTTTAAACTGAATATTATCAACATTTTTAAAATTGGTTTTAGGCAACCACTTACCTACCACTGCTGCGCCATCAAAGGCTTTTGCCTTTTCCCAAGGCAACCCTTTTTCTTTTAATTGACTTTGTAAATCACGTGCTGTAAAGTCAATGCCAAGCCCAATTTCATCATAATATTTATGTGCAAACTTTCTATCAATATGCTTCCCTACTTTATTGATTTTTACCAATATTTCCACTTCATGATGCACATCATCTGAAAAATCTGGAATAAAAAACGGCTGTTTTTTAAGCAGAATAGCAGTATCTGGTTTTAAAAATACCACAGGGTCTGTTGGCTTCTCGTTTTTGAGTTCTTCTATGTGTTTGGTATAATTTCTACCTATGCAAATGAGTTTCATATTTTTTTAAGATAAAAGAACAAAGACAGCTTCGTAATAGACGCAAGACTAATACGCGAAAATTATTGTCTTTATTCTTGGTTCTTTTTCTTTAATCCAACTTATTATTAAACTGTCTTAGCTTTATAGCTGTCAATACTTTTTTAGTATATAATGGAAAGTCAGCATTTAAAAGCCAGCCAAAATAACCAGGTTCTTTTTCTAAAACTTCAGTCACAAGTTTTCCTTTATGTTTACCAAAAGAAAAACATTCTTCATTATTCTTATTATAAGTAATAAAACCAGCCAAATCGGCAAACTTTTTACGAGAACTGAATTCGGCTAAAAAGCTAGTGTCATTTTCCAGTGTATCGTATTTATCTAATTGAGCTTTTAAAACTTCATAGGTTGCTTTGGTATCAGCTTCAGCGCCATGAGCAC
>CALGIH010000119.1 GCA_937916035.1 uncultured Lacinutrix sp. | reverse complement strand
ATGCATCCTGCACACCAGATTTATTTGTTTTTAACAATGATTTGAAACTAGTATATAGAGGGCAACTCGACGATTCAAGACCAGAAAACAGCATTCCAGTTATTGGAAACGACTTGAGGCACGCATTAGAATGCTTACTAAATAACAAAGAAAACACGAATCCACAAAAACCAAGTATAGGCTGTAATATTAAGTGGAAAGAATAGAAATCACACCTTACTTTTTCCTTTATTTGCAGCTTACAACACTAAAATGAAGCGAGATAAAAAACAAGCAGCAGTTGGATTTATATTTATCACAATGCTTCTCGATGTTATTGGCTGGGGAATTATTATTCCAGTAATTCCAGCACTCATCGAAGAACTTATTCAAGGCGATTTAAGTGAAGCCGCAAAAGTTGGTGGTTGGCTCACCTTTGCATATGCTATTGTTCAGTTTGTTTTCGCTCCAATAATTGGAAACCTCAGCGATAAATATGGCAGACGACCAGTAATATTAGCGTCTCTTTTTGGTTTTTCACTAGACTATTTGCTTCTAGCCTTTTCACCAACTATTACATGGTTATTTATAGGTAGAATTATTGCAGGAATTACAGGTGCAAGCATTACCACAGCAAGTGCATATATTGCAGATATAAGCACACCAGAAAACAGAGCTAAAAACTTTGGCTTAATTGGAGCCGCATTTGGTTTAGGTTTCATTATTGGACCAGTTATTGGAGGTTTATTAGGACAATATGGCTCAAGAGTTCCGTTTTATGCGACAGCTATTTTATGCATGCTCAACTTTCTATATGGTTATTTTATTTTACCTGAATCACTTCCAAAAGAAAACAGAAGGGCATTTGATATTAAAAGAGCAAACCCTATTGGTAGTTTCAAACATCTAAAAAAATATCCTTCCTTAATTGGTTTGGTTGCTGCCGTTTTTATTTTATACACTGCTTCACATGCCATTCAAAGTAACTGGAGTTATTTTACCATGTATCAATTCAATTGGGATGAAAAAATGGTAGGACTCTCTCTAGGAGCTATTGGTTTATTAGTCGCATTGGTTCAAGGGGTTCTTATTAGATGGATTCATCCAATATTAGGCAACGAAAAAAGTATTTATATTGGAATGTTCTTATACAGTATTGGGATGCTGCTTTTTGCTTTTGCTACTGAAAGTTGGATGATGTTCGCCTTTTTAATTCCGTATTGCTTAGGTGGCATTGCTGGTCCAGCATTACAAGCCGTTATTTCTCTTCAGGTTCCAGCAAATGAACAAGGTGAGATACAAGGCACACTAACCAGCGTTATGAGTGCCTCAGCTATTATTGGCCCTCCAGTTATGACAGGGATTTTCTTTTATTTCACAAACAAAGATGCAACCATTCATTTTGCTGGAGCTCCATTTTTATTAGGAGGTATCTTAATGATTATAAGTTCATTGTTAGCCTATTTTGCAATTAAAAAACATCATAAAAAATAGTCTCTTTAATTTAGATAATTAACTTAATCTATGATTCATTTCATAAAAACCAACTCTAAAAACATAGATTTCATTAGTCTGGTAAAGCAATTGGATGCTGAGCTTACTATAAAAGATGGTGATTATCTTGATTTTTACCATCAATTTAATGGCATAACCAACTTAAACTATGTGATAGTTGCTTATAAAGGTCCAAACGCAATTGGCTGTGGCGCTATAAAGTCTTTTGATAAAAAAACAATGGAAATAAAACGCATGTTTGTTCCTGAAAATGCTCGTGGCTTAGGAATTGCAACTCAAATTTTGACTAATCTCGAGTCTTGGTCTTCAGATCTAGGCTATAGCAAATGCATTCTTGAAACTGGCAAAATACTAGTTGAAGCTATCGCACTGTACAAAAAATGTGGTTATCAAATGATTCCAAATTACGGACAATATAAAGATGTAGAAAACAGCGTTTGTTTTGAGAAGCAATTATAGCCAGCCTTCACGTTTTAATAAATTCTCAATATGTGCATAATGATGATTACTATGCCAAGCGTATATCCCAATATTCTGTTTTAAAAACACCTCATTATTATGCTCCGGGTGAATAAAACTTTTATTAAGCTGATCGATATTGAGTGATTTCAATAAATAAACTAACTTATAATGAACTGCCTTTAAATGATCTAAAGACATTTTAATTGGAGCCGTTTTAGCATCAGGTAATTCGGCCCATAACTGTTCATAATAATACTTGATTACAGGTTTATCTTCAGTTAAAGCCCATTTAAATCGAATATAGCTATGATGATGACTATCAGAAACGTGATGTACAACTTGTCTAACGGTCCAACCTCCTTCGCGATAAGGCGTGTCTAGTTGAACATCTGTTATATTACTTACTAAGTTTTCTAATCGTTTAGGAAAATGTTCTAAAATAGAAATCCAATTTGCAATTTGGTCTTCTGTAATATTACTAGGACATTGAAACGTCCCAATAGGATATCTTAAGTGTTGTAATTCTTGTGTAGTCATACAGCAAATATAACTACAAGAACACTTTATTTTTTAACGAATTTTAAAAAGTCTTCAACAGGTACAGAGTTAACTCTGATAAAATAAACACCTTGAGGGAAGGTGCTTATATTTATCTTTTCAAGGGTTGTATTTCTTGATGCTTTAGAAAACATTAAACGGCCTCTTACATCTATAATTTCTAGCATTAAATTAGAAATTTGATCCTTAAATTCTAGAGTGATATTTTCAACACTAGGGTTCGGAAATAGTTTAATTCCATTTGGGTTAAATGTCTGATCTTCTATTGCATCTATTTGAGATTGTTTTTTGGTTTCATCTTGCGCATTACACAATAATGTAGCCATAATGAGAAGAATGATGGAAATTTTGAGCTTCATAACGAGAGATTAATTACAACTCTAAGGTATAAGAAAAGCGAGTTTGCCTCCAAATTATTATGTCAAGAGGTCAATTAATTTCTATAAAAAACAGGCTATTCTTTAAAAGGTTGAATTTAAAGGACAAAAAAAATCGTATTAAAAGAGCTTTATAATAAATACGCTAGCTAATTCTCCTTTTCATTGTAGTCATTTACAAACTGTTTGGCGCTTCTATTATCCTTATTAAGCGCTAAAGCTTTTTTATAATTATCAAAAGCTTGTATGCTATCACCACTTCTTAAATAAGCACTGGCTAATCTATCAAAAACATTACTGCTTTCAGGATATAAGGCTACATTAATTTTAAAGACGTCAATAGCATTTTGATAATTTTTGTCATTCAAAAGCCCATAACCAAGCCTATTAAAGTCCCATTCATTAATAAAAACGCTAGTAGAATCTTGTTTTTGAATCTCTAAATATCCTGCAAGTGCTTTATCATAATGTCCGTTTTTTAAATACCCACTTGGTATATTAACTGAATCCGATAATTTCAAATAGTCATAAGTGACTAAATCTTCATTCTCAGGGTTTACAATAGACAAATAATCTTCGTTAGTATTTAGGTGTTTTACAAAACGAAGCTTTGCATACATATCTGCAATAAAAAAAGTATGTTGATTTAGAACTACTAGTTTAATTTTTTCAACGCCACGCCAATTTAAGAATAACTTGTTATTGTCATAATAGACTTCTATAACCTCATCTGAAGAGTATTTATAGAGCCCTGATGTTTCGTCCATAAATCCTTGAGTATAATCAACATTTTTAGTGCAACTCGTTATAAATACTGATAGAAATAAAATTATTATGAATCTTGTTCGCATTGCTATTGATTTGAATCAATTGGATTGATAATTTAATCAATTGAGAGCTAATAAAAAAACGCCTCATATTATTTATGAGGCGTTTTTTTATTTTAACGAAATGTATAGTCAATAAATGTTATTTAACAGCCATTAATTCTACATCAAAAATAAGTGTTGCATCTGGCGGAATCGCTCCTCCAGCTCCTTGTGAACAATAACCCAAATGACTTGGTATAACAAAACGTGCTTTATCTCCAACATGCAATAAAGCAATACCTTCATCCCAACCTGCAATCACATTACCCATTCCTAATGGAAAATCAATAGGTTGATTACGCTTATAAGAAGAATCAAACACTGTTCCATCTGGCAATTGACCTTTATAATGTACAGAAACGGTTTTTCCTTTTTCTGCTTTTGTTCCTGTTCCTTTTTGAATAATTTGATAACGCAATCCACTATCTGTAGATTCAAAACCTATTGCAATTTTATCTAATGCCGCTTCACTAGATGCTTGTTCTTCAGCTAAACGCTTTTCTCTTGAGCCTTCAAATGTTCTAAAGGCTTCCACCGCATTAAAGTTTTCAGCATCTGCTCCTACTCTAACAATTTCTATAGTATCAAGAGTATCTCCTTGAGCTACAGCATCAACAATATCTTGTCCTTCTTGTACTTTTCCAAATACGGTATGCTTATTATCTAACCAAGACGTTTCAATATGCGTGATAAAAAATTGACTTCCATTAGTACCAGGACCTGCGTTTGCCATAGATAGTACTCCTGGCGCATCATGCTTAAGGTCTGGATGAAACTCGTCATCAAATTTGTATCCTGGGTTTCCAGTTCCACTCCCAAGTGGACATCCTCCTTGAATCATAAAATCAGGAATTACTCTATGGAATTTTAAGCCATCATAATAAGGTGTTCCTTGTGATTTTACAGAGTTTTCTAGATTACCTTCTGCCAAGGCTACAAAATTACCAACTGTTCCAGGTGTTTTTTGATATTCAAGAGCTACTAAAATGCTGCCTTTTGAAGTATTGAATTTTGCGTATAAACCGTCTTGCATGATATTCTGTTTTTTAATGAGGTGCAAAGATAACAAGGTTTTGCGATTTATGAATTAAGAATTAAGAGTTTTTGACTTAATCATTTTAGGTTTTGTTTACTATGTTTGTGAAAATTCTAAAATAATGAAGTTTTCAATAAATAAAATATTAGCGGCTTTTGGAAATACCAATGAGGTGGAGCAAACACCTATTGACAATTTTACTGAAGATATTATCAATATTATCGATGATAAAGCCTTTGCTGTTTCTGAACAAAATGTCATGTATGCTTCGGATAAGGAACTTGGTGGTTATTTCTACTTTACAACAATTATTATTGGGTCCTTTAAGATTAAAACAATGAAAGGAGCAAAACTAAATGTGGTAGCTGATGATTTTAATCTGGAACTAAAAACGGATATGGATGAATTTGAGTCAGACCATTCTAATGTCTCAAACAAGTACATTACAAGAATTGACTTTCAGATTGAAGAAGGAGATGTTTCAAAATTAAAGCAATCTAATATTAAAAGTATTCAACTCGTAACAAATAAAAAAACTCTAGAGTTTAAATTACATCAGGCCTAAAAACAATATTCTAGCTACTAATTCGCCACTTCACTAATAAACTTGATGCGGTAAAGCCGTAATTCTTCATCTTCATAATCACCATCAAATTCTTCCATGGCTGCTTCAATTTTATCGGTTTGAGACTCCATAAAATAATCATGAATCTCTTCTTGTTGTTCTTCATCTAAGACTTCATTAATCCAATAATCAATATTGAGTTTGGTTCCAGAAAAAACAATAGCCTCCATTTCTTTAATAAAATCAGACATGTTCATCCCTTTTGCAGATGCTAATTCATCCAAACGCAACTTTCTATCGATGTTTTGAATGATATATAATTTTAGGGCAGATTTAGAGCCAGTTGATTTTACAATTAAATCATCCAGGCGTTCTATGTCGTTTTCATCAACATACCTTCCAATAAGAGCTACAAAATCTTTTCCGTATTTCTTTGCTTTACCATCTCCAACACCATAAACATTACCTAACTCTTCTAATGTAATGGGATATTTAAGAGACATATCTTCAAGTGACGGATCTTGAAAAATAACAAAAGGCGGAACACCAAGCTTTTTAGCATTTTGCTTTCGTAAATCCTTCAGCATTTTCATTAACGCTTCATCTGCAACTGCTCCTCCACTTTTTGAGGCTGTAATAACATCATCAGTACCACCATCAAACACGTGGTCTTCGGTCATCATAAACGATACTGGATTCTTTAAAAAAGTTTTCCCAGCATCCGTAACTTTTATAACACCATAGGTTTCAATATCCTTTAGCAATAAACCAGCAACCAGGACTTGACGAATCAATGCCATCCAATATTTTGCATCGTATTTTTTACCAATCCCAAAATAGGGCTGCTCATTATTTTTGTGTGAGTTGATTAAAGCGTTTTCCTTCCCAATAATAACATTAACCAAATCTTTGCTTTTATAGGTTTCGTTGGTTTTGGCTACAACATCAATCAATATGGTAACTTGTTCTTGCGCTTCAATTTGCTTCTTCGGGTTACGTACATTATCATCTAATTCACCACCTTCACCTGTTTCATTATCAAACTCTTCACCAAAATAATGCAATATAAATTTACGTCTTGAAATAGACGTTTCAGCAAAAGCGACAACTTCCTGTAAAAGCGCATGGCCAATTTCTTGTTCAGCAACTGGCTTCCCAGACATGAATTTTTCTAGTTTCTCAATGTCCTTATAAGCGTAGTATGCTAAACAGTGTCCTTCGCCTCCATCACGTCCTGCACGACCAGTTTCCTGGTAGTAACTTTCAATACTTTTTGGAATATCGTGATGAACTACAAATCGAACATCTGGTTTGTCAATTCCCATTCCGAAGGCAATGGTGGCAACAACCACATCGCAATCCTCCATTAAAAACATATCTTGATGCCTCACACGTGTTTTGGCATCTAGACCTGCATGATAAGGCACTGCCTTAACACCGTTTACCTGAAGCACTTGTGCTAACTCTTCAACACGTTTTCTACTCAAACAGTAAATAATTCCAGATTTTTCATCATTTTGCTTTACAAAACGAATAATATCTGCATCTACATTTTTGGTTTTGGGTCGTACTTCATAATACAGATTTGGTCTGTTAAATGATGCCTTGAATGTATTGGCATCACTCATTCCTAAATTCTTTAATATATCTTCTTGAACCTTTGGTGTTGCTGTAGCTGTAAGTCCAATCATTGGAATATCATCACCAATACGTTTAATAATATGTCTAAGGTTTCTATATTCTGGCCTGAAATCATGTCCCCATTCACTGATGCAATGGGCTTCATCTATGGCCATAAACGAAATCTTAACCGTTCGTAAAAACTCTACATTTTCCTCCTTGGTCAACGATTCTGGCGCGACATATAGGAGTTTAGTTATGCCGCTAACAATATCAGCTTTTACTTGTTTTACT
>CALGIH010000118.1 GCA_937916035.1 uncultured Lacinutrix sp. | reverse complement strand
CAAACAGAATGATTCTTTCCGGTTTTTAGAGGTAAACCATTATCGAGATTACCTGAAATTTAGTAAATAATTCTCAATTTCATAAAATAATTATTAGGCACAGTATTTATAGTTTTATTGAAGTGAGTTTTTATTGTAATTCAAGTGTTAAACTCCTTATTCTACAATTAACTTTATTTAGAGATTGTCTATATTTAACAGAATTAACGAACCAATCTGATGAAATATATTCTTAGTATCGCCTTTTTTTTCAGCTGTTTTAATTTATTTGCCCAAAACCAAGATCAAATTTCTGTAACTTTTACTGATGCTACAATTCCTGAAGCTATAGATAAAATAGAAAGTGCATCTAACTTTCAGTTTTTCTTTTTAAATGAATGGTTTAATAATGAACGTGTAAGCGTAAATTATACAAATCAACCCATTGAGGTTATATTAAATGATGTATTTAAAAATACTGTTCTAAATTTCTATGTTTATAAAGGGAAAAGTATAATTCTTACCAAAAACAATGTGATTCATGATGCTTTATCTAGTGCATTCTTTAATGTTATTCCTGAGAATGAAAGATTCAAAGAAGTAGACGGAAAAAATGAGGTTGAGGCAGTTTCTAACCCTGTTTTCTACAAAGAGGAAGCAGTAGCTGTTTCTAAAGTATCGGATACAATTACACCAGTAAAAATTGGAAAGGAGGTTAAAACAACAACTAAAGAAAAATATAAACTCACAGGTTATATAAAGAATGATAAAGGTGAACCATTATCAAATATTTCGGTGTCAATTAAAGGCAAAGATATTGGTACGACCACAGATAATAATGGGTTTTATTCGCTTGAATTAAATACAGGGACATACACTATTGAAACGAGCTCGTTAAATGCAAAACGAGCTAGGAAAACTGTGGTTTTATATAATGACGGCGTTTTAAATTTTAATCTTGAAGAGAGTTTTGAAACCTTGGATGAAGTTCTTATTGAAGCAGAAGTAGATAGAAATGTTAGAGAGACTATTACAGGATTAACTAAGATAGACGTTGAGGAAATTAAAAACATTCCTTTAGTTTTAGGTGAACGCGATATTTTAAAAGTTGCGACTACCTTACCTGGAATTTCAGTTGCTGGCGAAGGGTCAAATGGTTATAATGTAAGAGGAGGAAAAACAGACCAGAATCTTATTTTACTAGATGACGCAGCTATTTACAACCCTTCACACATGTTTGGTATATTTTCGGCCATCAATCCATTTACAACTGGAGAAGTAAATATTTATAAAGGGAATTTACCCTCTGAATATGGAGGACGCTTGTCCTCAGTTTTTGATATTAGTTCTAAAGATGCGAATACCAAGGAATTTGCTGGAGAAGTGTCTGTTGGTCCTGTTACTGGAAATGTAACTATAGAATTACCTGTTGTGAAGGATAAAGCAGGCATTATGGTAGGTGCAAGAGGTGCATATGCTGGCTGGATTTTACGTTCTTTAGACGAAGAACAACTTAAAAACAGTGAAGCATCCTTTTACGACGTTATTTTAAAATACAATCATGAAATAAGCGAAAAAGATGATTTCAAGGCTTCGGCTTATTACAGTCAAGATAGATTTAGTATCACTTCAGATTCTATTTATGGATATAGTAACAGACTGTTTTCAGCAGGTTGGCAACATGAAATTAACGCAAATCACAATTACCAAGTGACACTTTCAAATAGTGAATATAAATTTGATATTGAATACGATGGAGATTTCACAAACGATTTCGATTTAAACTATAAAAACACTGAAACAGAAGTAAAGTTAAAGTTCAATTACCTTCATGACGACGAAAAACGTTTTTATTATGGATTGTCGACAAAGCTTTATGGAATAGAACCTGGCGAAGTAAATGCCTTAGGCCCAGAGTCTATTATTGAGACTAAAAAAGTAGAAAAAGAAAAAGGCCTTGAAACTGCGCTATTTGTTTCTATTGACATTGAACTGAGCGATAAATTTGCAATTGATGCAGGATTGCGTTATTCGTTCTATTCATTCTTAGGAAGTGCAACTCAACGAACCTACACAGCTGGATTGCCAAAAAGTGATGCCACCTTAGAAGAAACCTTGACTTTTGGAAGCAATGAGTTTATTAAAACGTATGGAGGTTTAGAAGCGCGTCTTTCAGCAAGATATTTGTTAGCTGAAGATTTCTCGGTCAAAGCAAGTTACAACAACACCTTTCAATACATTCATACCTTATCAACAAACACTACAGTATCTCCAACTGATACTTGGAAATTATCTGATATGAACGTAAAGCCACAACGTGCACAACAATTCACTTTGGGACTTTATAAAAACTTTGAAGACAATATGTACGAGTTTAGTTTAGAAGGCTATTATAAAACTTACAATGATATATTAGACTATAAAGTTGGCGCTCAATTATTATTAAATGAACAATTAGAAACAGAAGTATTACAAGGAGAAGGAAGAGCTTATGGCATTGAGTTTTTAATTAAAAAGAACAAAGGCGTTTTTAATGGTTGGTTAGGTTATACGTACTCAAAATCTGAAGTAAAATTAGATAGTCAGTTTGCTGAAGAACGTGTTAATGTAGGTGAGTACTTTCCAGCCAATTATGACAAACCACACGACTTTAGTGCAGTACTAAATTATAAATTAACCAAGCGTTTTAGTTTCTCTGGAAACTTTGCTTATCAAACGGGTCGTCCTGTAACCTATCCTGTTGGCACCTATATTTTTAATGGAGCCGAATATGTATTGTATAGTGACAGAAACAAGTTTAGAATCCCAGATTATTACAGGTTAGATATTGGTTTTAATTATGAAGGCAATCATAAAATCAAAAAATTCGCACATAGTTTCTGGAATATTTCCATTTACAATGTGTTAGGAAGAAACAATC
>CALGIH010000117.1 GCA_937916035.1 uncultured Lacinutrix sp. | reverse complement strand
AATTGATCTCAATAATTGGGTGTCAGAATTTAACTTTGCCGCTAAATCAAGTATTAAAGGATTTAATGAACAAGCCATTGCGTTAAATTTACGTAATAGCATTTTTGTTGATGTCACTGCAAATAATGATGTTGCTAATATTTATGCTGATTACTTAAAACAAAATATTGCTGTTGTTGCATGTAATAAAATTGCATGTTCAAGTAACTATAGTAATTATAAGCATTTGCAAGAATTATCAATAAAATATAACACGCCATTTTTGTATGAAACTAATGTTGGTGCTGGTTTACCTATTATTAATACGCTTAAAAACCTTGTGGCATCTGGTTACAAAGTAACGAGCATTCTAGCTGTTTTATCAGGAAGTCTGAATTTTGTTTTTAATAATTTTTCTGATAAAAAGAACTTTCATGACACCGTAAAGCAAGCTCAATTTGAAGGCTATACAGAACCAGATCCTAGAATCGATTTAAGTGGTATTGATGTTGCCAGAAAAATATTAATTCTAGCTAGAGATAATGGTCTGGAAATGGAAATTGAAGATATTGAAAACGATTCTTTTTTAACAAAGGCTAATTTAGAAAGCAAATCTGTAGACGATTTCTATGATACACTAATAAAAGATGAAGCACATTTTCAAAAGCTTTATAAATCAGCTGCAGACAACAATTGTCAATTAAAATACGTCGCAGAATACAGCAAAGGAAAGGCAAAAGTTGGACTGAGAGAAATTCCAGAAGGACATCCATTTTATAATTTAAAAGGAAAAGATAATATTGTAATGTTCTATACTGAACGTTATCCAGAACAGCCATTAATAGTAAAAGGTGCTGGTGCTGGAGCCGATGTTACAGCTTCTGGTTTATTTGCTGATATTATTAAAATTGCAAGTAATTAAAAAGACAAGAGAATAAAGATAAGAGAATAAAGACTCCAGTAATCAAAGTCTATTTTCTAGTTTCTATTTTCTTTTTTCTATGGAATATGAAAAATGAAATAAAAATATTTTCACCTGCAACTGTGGCTAATGTAGCTTGTGGTTTTGATGTTTTAGGCTTTTGTCTTGACAACAAAGGAGATGAAATGGTGATTCGGAAAGTAAGTGAAAAAGGGATAAGAATCACTCACATAGAAGGCTATGATTTACCTTTTGAAACTGCTAAGAATGTCGCTGGAGTGTCTGCATTGGCTATGTATGAACATGCAAAACCTGATTGCGGATTTGAAATAGAAATATACAAAAAAATAAAACCAGGAAGTGGTATTGGTAGTAGTGCAGCAAGTGCAGTTGGTAGTGTTTTTGGAATGAATGAATTATTAGGCAAACCATACAATAAAACACAACTTACCTATTTTGCAATGAAAGGCGAAGTATTAGCAAGCAAAAGTGAGCATGCTGATAATTTGGCACCTGCACTTTTTGGAGGATTTACGTTAGTAAAAAGCACTTTACCATTAGATATTTTACAAATCCCAACACCTAAGGAATTGTATGCAACTCTGATACATCCACAAATACAAGTAAAAACAGCTGATGCTCGTGAAATTCTGCCAAAAGAGGTTCCACTAAAAGATGCTATTGCACAATGGGCAAATGTTGGAAGTTTAATTCACGCTTTACATACCAGTGATTATAGCTTAATCCATAGATCACTTCAAGATATTATTGTCGAACCTTATAGAAAGCAACTCATTCCATATTTTGATGATGTAAAATATGCTGCTTTAGAAGCTGGTGCTTTGGGTTGTGCTATTTCAGGTTCTGGACCTTCAATTTTCGCATTGAGTAAAGGAAAAGAAGTTGCCGAAAAGGTAGAAAGAGCAATGCAATCAATGTACTCAAAAACAGATATAGAGTACAATACATTTGTATCTCAAATTAACACACAAGGCATAAAAATCCTATAATTAAATATTCAATGAACTACTACTCCCTAAATAGGAAAGCACCAAATACTTCTTTCAAAGAAGCTGTTATTAAAGGTCTTGCTCCAGATAGAGGCTTATATTTTCCTGAATCAATCCAACCATTACCAAAGAATTTTTTTGAAGATATTGAGCATCACTCCTATTCAGAAATCGCTTATGAAACTATCAAACAATTTGTTTTGCCTGAGATTCCTGAAGCGGAATTAAAACGAATCGTTGAAGAAACCTTGTCTTTTGATTTTCCAATTGTACAATTAAATAAAAGCATTTCTACTTTGGAATTGTTTCATGGTCCAACCATGGCTTTCAAAGATGTTGGAGCACGTTTTATGGCGAGATGTCTAGGTTATTTCAATCAAAATAACACTGAAGAAGTCACCGTTTTGGTTGCTACCTCAGGAGACACTGGAGGTGCTGTTGCACATGGGTTTCTTGGTGTAAAGGGTGTTAAAGTTGTTATCCTTTATCCTAGCGGAAAAGTGAGTGATATACAAGAAAAACAGTTGACTACATTAGGTCAAAATATTACAGCACTAGAAGTTGATGGTGTTTTTGATGATTGTCAAGACATGGTAAAGCGAGCATTTTTAGATGAAGGTTTGACCAGTAAAATGCAATTAACATCTGCAAATTCTATTAATGTGGCGCGTTGGCTGCCACAAATGTTTTACTTCATGTTCGCGTACAAGCAATTGAAAAGTAAGTCTAAAAACGTGGTTTTTTCTATTCCTAGCGGAAACTTTGGCAATATATGTGCTGGCATGATGGCTCAACAATTAGGATTGTCGATAAAACATTTTATAGCTTCAAATAATGAAAATAATGTTGTTACGGAATACTTGAAAACTGAAACTTATAACCCAAAGCCTTCTGTTCAAACAATTAGCAATGCCATGGATGTTGGAAATCCGAGTAATTTTGTTCGAATACAAGAAATATATAATCAAGATTTTAGTAAACTCAAGCAAAACCTTACCTCTTACAGTTTTTCAGATACTGAAACCAAAAAGGCTATGCTAGAAATTTATAGTGATTACAATTATGTTGCTGATCCTCATGGAGCCATTGGTTATCTTGGTTCAAAAGAATACCTTAAGAAAAATCCTGAAGTGCATTGTGTGTTTTTAGAAACTGCGCATCCAACTAAATTTTTAGATGTTGTAGAAGATGTTATTAAAACCAACCTTGATTTACCAAAACAGATTCAATCGGTAATGAATAAGGAGAAATTTTCTGTTAAAATTAATAATTATTCCGAATTAAAAACCTTTTTATTAAACACTCTCTAAAAAAACATTAATTTAGTCGTCCTCCAACTACCTAATTGAAATTTAGCCTAACTAATCTAAATTTAAATTTAAACAATGCTATTTCAATTAAAATCAGCCAAGAATTCACTTATTCTTATTTTCGTCCTTAGTTTGTTTTTTACTTCTTGTAAAAAATCTAAAACGGATGCCAATCAACTACAATTAATAGGGTTAGACGAACCTGTAGAAATTGTTAGAGACCAATGGGGAATTAACCATATCTATGCCAATAACCAAAAAGACTTATTCTTTGCGCAAGGCTATGCTGCGGCAAAAGACAGATTATTTCAGTTTGAAATCTGGAGACGACAATCCACTGGAACCGTTGCTGAAATTTTAGGAGAACGAGAACTTAAACGTGATATTGGCACGAGACTTTTCAAATTTCGTGGTGACATGACCACAGAAATGAATCACTACCACGATGATGGAAAAGAAATTATTGTTGCATACACAGATGGCGTAAACGCTTACATTGAAGAAATATTAAAAACACCTGAAGCACTTCCAATAGAGTTCAAATTATTAAATATCAAACCAGAAAAATGGACTCCAGATGTGGTGATATCAAGACATCAAGGTCTTTTAGGGAATATAGACGAGGAACTACAAATAGGTCGTTCTGTCGCTAAAATTGGAGAAGAAAAAACCAAAGAGCTTACTTGGTTTCACCCAAAAGATCCAGATATCAACTTGGATCCAAAAATTAATCAAGAATTGCTTAGCGATGATATTTTAGAATTGTATCATGCTTACAGGCAAACTGTAAAGTTTCAGCCAGAAGATGTTATTCCTGAATTCAGAAAAACAGAAAATGCAACAGCTTTACTCCAAATGAATGAAACTGATAATGATTCACTAGCCATTGGAAGCAATAATTGGGTTGTAAGTGGTGATCTTATGGAAGATGGAAACACCTATATGGCTAATGATCCTCATCGTCGTATTGCAGTGCCTTCTCTACGTTATATGGTACATTTAGTAGCTCCAGGTTGGAATGTTATTGGTGGTGGCGAACCAGAAATTCCAGGGATTTCAATTGGTCATAATGAATTTGGAACTTGGGGACTTACAGTTTATGAAACTGATGGTGAAGATTTGTATGTCTATGATTTAAATCCTGAGAATCAAAACCAATATAAATACAAAGATAATTGGGTAGATATGAGCATGATTACAGAAACGATTAAAGTAAAAGGCAATGCTGATGTCTCTGTCGATTTATTTTACACACAACATGGTCCAGTTGCTTATCTAGACAAAGAAAATAATAAAGCTTATGCAATTCGTTGTGCTTGGTTAGAACCAGGAGGCTCTCCTTACCTAGCTTCTTTGCGAATGGATCAAGCAAAAACTTGGGAAGAATTTAGAGAGGCTTGCAACTATAGTCACATTCCAGGTGAAAATATGATTTGGGCAGATAAAGAAGGTAATATTGGTTGGCAAGCAGTTGGCATTGCTCCTATCAGAAATAATTTTAGTGGTTTGGTTCCGGTTCCTGGAGATGGAAGTTATGAATGGGATGGCTACTTACCTATTATTGAAAAGCCACATGCATACAATCCTGAGCAAGGATTTTTAGCTACTGCCAATCAAAATGTAACACCAGAAGATTATACACATTGGAATGCTGTTGCTTATTCA
>CALGIH010000116.1 GCA_937916035.1 uncultured Lacinutrix sp. | reverse complement strand
TATTCTCTCAATTGTGTGACCAATTTATGATTAGGCGAAATTATGCCAAATCTTTCCAAGGTTTTAAAACAAGAATTTTGGCTAAAATAACAGCATTAACTTTGGTTCAATTTATTAATAAATTTATCTTTGATAGACCAATAAATAATATTAAAACACAAATAATTTAATTACACCCAACGGGTTAATAAATTAAAAAAATAATGAAACGCGTAATTACAACACTTCTACTATGTTATTCTATAGTTGCATTTGGTCAAGAAGAACAAAATCTCAAAGTATTTAAAACAGACAGCACTTGGATAAAAGAAATTATAGAATTTCCAATAGGTTTTGCTCAAGAAATTAAATACGAAGGCTTTGAAGATTTACGATTTCCTCAAGGTTGGTCTAAAGAAGACAGTCCTAATTTTTGGTCTTATGTTTGGGCTTGGAGCACTAATGATTTTGGAGAAGTAACAGAAAGCGAATTAGAAACCAATATTCAGTATTATTTTGATGGATTGTTAGGTCTTGACTTTTATAAAATAGATGAAAAACACGTTCGAAAAACGAATACTGTATTTCTTAAAAAAGACAATTCACATTATGTTGGTAAGGTTAAAACGTTTGACACACGTTACACTAAAAAACCAATGACATTAAATGTACTTGTAGAAACCTATTATTGTGAACAGGAAAAGAAAAGAATCATTCTTTTCAGATTTTCGCCAAAGTCATTTGGTCATGATGTTTGGAATACACTTAAGGAGGTAAAGCTTATGAGCGATGTTTGTAAGGATTGAATTAGTCATTGAAATTTACAGTAGACTTATCTTTACTAACAACTAACTCAATAGTTCTTCCAAGAATCAACGCACGATTATCATCTTCATGACCAGCTGGAAAATCAAACAATACAGGGAAATCATATTCAGCTAAAACATCAAGAATTAACTGCTCAATGGAAGTTACCCAAGGCGTTGTGTTTTTTCGCATTTTAGTCATATTTCCAACAATGAGCCCTTTGCAATTCTCAAAATAGCCAGCACGTTTTAGGCTTTGTAGCATTCTGTCAATATGATATTTATATTCACCGATTTCTTCAATAAACAGAATTTTTTCAGAGGTATCAATACTTGTTTTAGAGCCTAACATGGTATGTAGTAAGGTCAAGTTTCCACCAACTAAAGGAGCTGTAACACTTCCTGTTTTATTGTATGAAGAACCTTCAATAGTGTAATTTAAAGATTTCCCAAACAAAGCACATTTAAACGTTTCTAGAGTTTCTTCAATTTCAGATAAATCATCCGTTAAACTTGTGCACATCATAGCATGGATAGACTCACTGCCTTCATTATTAAGCTGATTGTGAATGGCTGTAATATCAGAATAACCAATAACCCATTTAGGGTTTGCTTTATACTTTGTATAGTCTAATTTGTCAATCATTCTCACAGTGCCATAACCACCACGAGCACACCAAATGGCTTTGATGTTTGGATTGTCTAAAGCGTTTTGAAAATCTTCAGCACGTTCATTGTCAGTACCAGCAAAGTGATTTGCTTTTTTAAATACGTGTTCACCAACAACGACGTTAAGTCCCCAGCTTTTGAGTAATTCTTTGGCTTGATTAACTTCTTTGTCGCGATCATTTAAAACGCCTGAAGGTGCAACGATAGCAACTGTGTCACCTGCTTTTAAGTAGTGTGGTTGTATAAGACTTTTGGTCATTGTTGTATTTGAATATGATGAATTTGAAGATTGTGCGAATATTAGACTTTGACAAAATAAAGTCATTATTAATAAAGTGTATCTGATGTGCTTAAAAATCATTTAGGAGGCTTTTTGTAAATATAACGAAGTTCTAATTAATTTGGTTTCTTAAAGGTTGACAAATTGCGTATTTTTGTGCCTTCAAAAGAAAAACTAATGTCAAAAAGATATACAATAACTGCGGCTTTACCTTATACTAATGGACCAATACATATTGGGCATTTAGCAGGTGTTTACGTGCCAGCAGATATTTATGCACGTTTTCAAAGACTTCAAGGACAAGATGTCGCGTTTATTTGTGGTAGTGATGAACATGGAGTGCCTATTACCATCAAGGCAAAAAAAGAAGGAGTGACACCTCAAGATATTGTAGATAAATATCATGCTATTATAAAGCAGTCCTTCTTAGATTTTGGAATTTCTTTTGATAATTACTCTAGAACGTCGGCAAAAATTCATCACGATACAGCTTCAGAATTCTTCAAGACGTTATATGATAAAGGTGAATTTATAGAAGAAGTTACGGAACAATTTTATGATGCTGAAGCCAACCAGTTTTTGGCAGACAGATTTATTGTTGGAACTTGCCC
>CALGIH010000115.1 GCA_937916035.1 uncultured Lacinutrix sp. | reverse complement strand
CGCGACGTCGAAAAAATGTCCAAATCCAAATACAACGTTGTGAATCCTGATAACATTGTTGCAGATTTCGGCGCAGACAGCCTACGTCTTTATGAAATGTTCCTTGGGCCTTTAGAGCAATACAAACCCTGGAATACGTCTGGAATTACAGGTGTCCATGGCTTCCTTAAAAAATTATGGAAATTGTATGTTGGTGAAAATGGACTAAATGTAAACGATGCAAAACCAACAGCAGACAACTTAAAAATACTTCATAAAACTATCAAAAAAGTAGAAGAAGATATTGAGAATTTCTCCTTCAATACATCTGTATCTACCTTTATGATTGCAGTCAATGAACTAACTGCTCAAAAATGTACGAGTAAAGAAATTTTAGAACCATTATTGGTGTTAATTTCACCTTATGCACCACATATTGCCGAAGAGTTATATAGTCAATTAGGTCATAATGCATCTATTTCAACAGCTGAATTCCCGCAATTTGATGGAAGTCATTTGGTAGAGAGCTCTAAAAATTATCCAATTTCGTTTAATGGTAAAATGCGTTTCACTTTAGAATTGTCATTAGACTTAAACAAGGATGAAATAGAAGCTGCTGTCATGGCACATGAAAAAACAAAGGAGCAATTACAAGGACGTGAACCTAAAAAAGTAATTGTGGTTCCTGGTAAAATCGTAAACATTGTTGGATAATTTTCAAATAGAGATTATTGGTTTAATAGCAGCAGTATTAACGACGTCTGCTTTTTTACCACAGGTTTATAAAACATGGAAAACCAAAGATGTGTCAGCGTTATAACTTCCTATGTTAATTTTATTTTTTGTGGGCATCGTGTTGTGGCTTATATATGGCGTTTATATTGAAAGTCTATCGATGATATTTGCGAATGCCATCACGATAGTTTCGGCTTTTTTACTTATCTATTTTAAGTTTAAATATCAAAATAAAAAGTAAAGAACTGACAATATTTCTTAACGAAAATTTGGCTCATTATTTGCTATAAATACTGTAATTTTACATTCATAAATTTTAAAATAAATGATAGAATATTATATATTAATTGGTGCCATAGCTCTAGTAAGTTGGTTAGTTAGTAACCAACTAAAGAAAAAATTCGCTAAATACTCAAAAGTGCAACTGCGTAATGGGATGAGCGGAAAAGAGATTGCCGAAAAGATGTTGGCAGATAATGGTATTTTTGATGTTGAGGTTATTTCTGTTCAAGGACAATTAACAGACCACTACAACCCAAAAAACAAAACAGTCAACTTAAGTGAATCTGTGTATAACCAACGTAATGCAGCAGCAGCAGCAGTCGCAGCTCACGAATGTGGACACGCTGTACAACATGCAAAAGCATATAGCGCTCTAGGAATGCGTTCTGCTTTAGTGCCAATTGTTAGTGTGACATCTGGCATGTCGCAATGGCTGGTTATTGGTGGACTTATTTTAGGAGGAGCTACTGGATTAGGACTAGGATGGTGGGTAGCCGTTGCTGGAGTCGTGTTTATGGGATTTGCAACCGTATTTAGTTTTATAACACTTCCAGTTGAATATGATGCTAGTAATAGAGCCTTGGCTTGGTTAGAAAACAAAAACATGCTTACAAGAGAAGAACATGATGCCGCTGAAGATGCACTTAAATGGGCTGCAAGAACCTATTTAGTTGCTGCAATTGGAGCATTAGCCTCATTGTTATATTGGGCACTTCAAGTGTTTGGACGAGATTAAGAAATGAATTATATATAAAAAAAGCCTCTGATTTTTCAGAGGCTTTTTTTATATCTTAATTTGTCTGTCAATTTGCTGATTTAAAGAGATGAAAGTCTCTGTTCTGGAAACACCAGAAATGGTTTGAATGTCTTTATTTAAAACCTCCATTAAATGCTCATTATCCTTGCATAAAATCTTCACTAAGATACTCCAATTACCAGTTGTGTAGTGACATTCTAAAACTTCAGGAATTTTTTTAAGCTGTCTTACAGCATCAGGATTACTCCTAGCTTTGTCTAGAAAAATACCAACAAAAGCCATGGTTGTATATCCTAAAACTTTAGGATTGATTATAAATTTTGAACCTGAAATTAAACCTGATTTCTCTAATTTTCGTAAGCGTTGATGAATCGCAGCTCCAGAAATACCAACTTGACGTGCGATTTCTAAAACTGGTGTTCTAGCATCATTCATTAAGGCACGAAGTATTTTCTTATCGATACCATCAATGAATATGTTTTGATTTACAATTTTCATATTTATATGCCACGAAAGTGGAAATCTATTAAGGTTTAGCTTCTAATTAAAAAAGGCATCTTTAACATAACACAGCGTCAGTTCAAATATTTAAAGGATTATAACCTAAATAAGAAACCTTTTTTTCTTTGAATACAATTCCGAATTCTTCTAACTCTTTTAAAATTGGTTCATAAACTTCTTTAGCAATTGGGATTTGAACTCCTGGAGTTTTTATCTTGCCATTCAAGATAGCTAATGTTGCCATGGCAACAGGTAAACCAACGGTTTTCGACATTGCAGTATATGTTTGGTCTTCGCCAATTGCTACCATAGTAGCTTCAATTTGATGGTTTTCCCCATTCAATGTATAACCAAATTTATGGTACATTACAATCATATCTTTATCATGTTCATCCAGTGTCCAGCTATCCATTAATATTTTTTGCAATATTTCGGCTGGAGTTGCTCTAACAAGTTCGACCATTTTTTTAGAATTAAAAACATCAAGTTCTAAAAGTTTATCCCAAACAATATCATCTTGATCAATTTTTAACGCATGTCTAAATTTTAACTCAACTGAATCTGTTGGGCTATATGGTAAAAAGGCATTGACAAAATCTCGATAACTCATGTTTTCACTATCGTCAATAGAATAGCTATCGTCTGTCATTCCTAGTTGTACAAACATGTTCCATGCACGACTAAAACCAACACGTCGCATCGTTCCTCTGTACAATGTTTTTATTTCATCTAATCCATAGACATTTTGATATTTTAAGGAATCTCTGTTTGCATAAGCTTCAAAACGACCATAACCTTCAATATCTAAAAATTCGGTACGTCTAAATAGTCTGTTATATGGAATGTATTTATAAGCGCCTTCTTGGATAAATTTCGCAGCACTACCTTGTCCAGCAACCACAACATTTCTCGGGTTCCAGGTAAATTTATAGTTCCATAAATTATTATCGCTTTCAGGAGCTACCAATCCACCAGTAAATGATTCAAATAAAATAAGATTACCACCTTTTGCTCTAATACCATCTATTACGTGCATTGCACTCATATGATCAATTCCAGGATCCACGCCAATCTCATTCATAAAAACGAGGCCCTTATTTTTTACTGAAGAATCTAATGCTTGCATTTCTGGACTCACGTATGAAGCTGTAACCATGTGAGTACTATAAGTAACACAGTCTTTAGCCACTTCAATATGAAACCTAGCCGGAAGCATTGAGACTACGATATCTGCAACTTTTATGGCATTACCTCGTGATTCTTTATCAAAAACATCTAATTGAATAGCGTTGGCATGATCATGGTCGCCAATAAGTTTTCTTGCATTCTTTATGTTAATGTCACCAATTGTAATGTGTATATCTTCGGATTCAGATTTGTCTAAAAAGTACTTTATTAAATAGGATGCAGATTTTCCTGCTCCTATGATTAATATGTTTCGCATAGTCAGTTTTGTTGCGTAATTTTGATTTATTAATGTCACGAAAGTACTAAATTGTAAGTGTTATAAAAACATAAATCAGATTTTAATATGAACAAGAAAATACTAATTGTAGGAAGCGTTTTTGGCTTAATATCTATTGTCTTAGGTGCTTTTGCTTCGCATGGTTTAGAAAATTTAATCACTAAAGATGCTATTGAAACGTTTCAAGTTGGTGTACGTTACCAAATGTATCATGCATTATTGCTTTTGTTTGTAGGAAGTACATTAAACATCAAACCTAAATCAAAACAATGGATTTTTCGGCTAACATTAGTAGGTGTTGTTTTATTCTCAGGATCTATTTATGGACTTGCAACAAATATACTGACAGGATTCGACTTCAAAACTATTGGTTTTGTGACTCCAATTGGCGGTTTGCTACTTATAGTGTCTTGGGCCATAATGTTACTTGATTTTTTAAAGTTAAAAGATGAATAATCTTAGTTTTTTAAGTCAGGTTTCTAATAAAATTTATATTTTTGCAGGGTAAACAACACAATAATATTATGGTGGATAACACCCAAAGCACGAAAACGATTTCGCTAGAACAATACGGAATTAAGAATGCAAAGGTTAATTACCAACTATCACCAAATCAACTTCACAATAAAACAATTTCAAACAATCAAGGTGTAGAGGCTTCCTCTGGAGCACTTGCAGTGAATACAGGAGAATTTACTGGGCGTTCACCTAAAGATCGTTTTATTGTAAAAGATGATATCACAAAAGATCGTGTTTGGTGGGGAAATATTAATATCCCTTTTGAAAGTGATAAATTTGAAGCACTTTACAAGAAAGTAACAACCTATTTGTCTGAAAAAGAACTGTACGTTAGAGATAGTTATGCTTGTGCAGATGTAAACTACAAAACTAATATTCGTGTTATTACTGAATATCCTTGGAGCAACATGTTTGCTTACAATATGTTTTTACGTCCTAGTGACGAAGAGTTAAAAAACTTTGACCCAGAATGGGTTGTTGTTAATGCGCCTGGTTTTATGGCAGACCCTGAAGTTGATGGTACACGTCAACATAATTTTGCAATTTTAGATTTCACTAGAAAAATTGCTCTTATTGGAGGCACAGGATATACAGGTGAAATTAAAAAAGGTATTTTTTCTGCATTAAATTTTTTACTTCCTGTATTTAAAAATACGTTGCCAATGCATTGTAGTGCAAATGTTGGTAAAGATGGTGATACAGCTATTTTCTTCGGACTTTCAGGAACTGGAAAAACAACATTGTCTACAGATCCTTTTAGAAGCCTAATTGGTGATGATGAGCATGGTTGGACTAGTGAGAATACGGTATTTAATTTTGAAGGAGGTTGCTATGCTAAAGTGATAAATTTATCAGAAGAACAAGAACCAGAAATTTATAATGCCATTAAAAAAGGAGCCATCCTTGAAAATGTAATAATGGATGAAAATGGCGAAGTCGATTTTGCAGACACCTCAATTACTCAAAACACAAGGGTAAGTTATCCTATTTATCATATCGATAATATTCAAACACCATCAATTGGTAAAAATCCAAAAAATATATTCTTTTTAACTGCGGATGCTTTTGGAGTTTTACCTCCAATTTCAAAATTAACTCCAGGTCAGGCAGCTTATCATTTTATTTCTGGATATACTGCTAAGGTTGCAGGAACTGAAGCCGGAATTGATGAGCCATTGCCAAGTTTTTCTGCTTGTTTCGGAGCTCCATTTATGCCTTTACATCCAACTAAGTACGCTGAGATGTTAAGCAAGAAAATGAAAGATACTGGTGTTAATGTCTGGTTATTAAATACTGGATGGACAGGTGGACCTTATGGAGTTGGAAGTAGAATCAAATTAAAATACACAAGAGCAATGATCACGGCAGCTCTTAATGGTGATTTAGATGTAGTCACACCTGAAACTTACAGAACACATTCTGTATTTGGTTTATTACAGCCTAGATCTTGTCCAGGTATACCTACAGAAGTACTAAGTTCTAGACAAACTTGGAATAATGACGAAAGCTATTATAAGACAGCATATAAATTGTCTGACTCTTTTAGAGAAAATTTTAAGAAGTTTGAAGAATATGCAAATGATGAGATTTTAGCTGGAGCTCCTAATGTGAGATCATGAAAATGGATTAAATAAAAAAAGGGTGAAGATAAAATCTTCGCCCTTTTTTTATTTAATAATAATATGCGTTATTTTTTGTTTACGCTTTCAATATATTTATCTAAAGCCATCGTCATTGAAGGTGTTTCAGGTGTTGGAGCAGAGATATCAACTCTTAGCCCTTTATCTTCAACAGCTTTAATGGTTGTATTTCCAAAAACGGCAATTCGTGTTCCATTTTGTTGAAAATTTGGAAAATTATGAAATAGTGAATCAATTCCTGATGGACTAAAAAAGACAAGAACATCATAAATAACATTTTCTAAATCAGACAAATCACTAATGACCGTTCTGTAAAACGTTGATTTTTTCCACTTTACACCTAATTCATTTAAAATTTCAGGAACTTCAGGTTTTAGCTTGTCAGTTGCTGGAAGCAAAAATGATTCTTCCTTATGTTTTTTAATAAGTGGAGCTAACTCAGCAAAGGTACGCTTACCAACATATATTTTTCGCTTTCTGTACAACACATATTTTTGTAAATAATAAGCTACAGCTTCAGATTGACAAAAGTACTTCATGGAGTCTGGAACCTTAAAACGCATCTCTTCGGCTACTCTAAAAAAGTGGTCTACAGCATTTCTACTTGTTAAAATAATAGCAGAATAATTATTTAAATCTATTTTCTCTAATCTAATCTCTTTTGCAGAAACACCTTCGACGTGTATAAAAGGTCTAAAATCAATCTTTACACGTTGTTTCTCTTGCAATTCAAAATATGGAGAATTTTCTACCTTTGGCTCAGGTTGAGAAACTAATATTGTTTTGACTTTCATATGCTACGCGTAGTTTTGCTCTCACTAATTGTTTAGAAATAGCTTATATAAAACTATATAAGGTGCAATTTCAAGTGCGCAAAGATACAAAATAAAATAAAATAAGTTATTTAAAATTGTTTTTTGATGTGTTTTAAACGAAGTAATAAAACCGATTAAATTGACAAGGACAATGAGCCCTAAAACTGTATAAATTATAGTCATTGTAGGTTTTAAACCAAAAATTAATATGGTGTTGATTGGTAATAAAATTAAACCAATATAATTTTTGTAATTAGTTTTTTGAAAAATGTACGAATCAATTAATTCATCAATATCAAATAAACTACCAATTAACCGTTCTAAGAGCTTTTTAATCAAGATAATAGCTCCAATACCGACAAAGACCTTAATAAATGTAGCAAGCTCAAACTCATGAGGCTCAACAAAAACATTGTAACCAATAAATGAAAAAATACTTAAAGAAATAATTAGATTAATAAATAATAAGGAATCAAATTGATCAATAAACTTTTGCTCACGTGCATATATTTTCAAATATTTAGAGTTGCCAACAACCCATAAATAGTCGTTGAATCTATTAGAAAAGGTGTACTTGGCAAACGCTAAAACGCATAAACCAAAAACAATTAGAATTGTAAACCCTTCGTTTGATATTATTTCTCGCAACATGTTTGCTAAATTATGAAGAATTATCTATAAAATTAATCCTCTAAATAACTTACTTTTGCTAAAATTATATTTTTAATGAAAGATGCTGTTATCATTATACCAACCTATAATGAAATAGAAAATATTGAAACTATTATACGTGCTGTTTTTAATCAAGATAAGGACTTTGATATATTGGTAGTAGATGATAATTCTCCAGATTTAACAGCATTAAAAGTTAAAGAATTACAAAGTGAATTTTCTGAACATTTATTTTTGGAGATAAGGGAAGAAAAATCTGGATTAGGTACAGCATATATTCATGGTTTTAAATGGTGCCTTGAAAAAGGGTATCATTATATTTTTGAAATGGATGCCGATTTCTCACACAATCCGAAAGATTTAATACGATTATATAATACTTGTTCAAGTGATGGAGCTGATGTTGCAATTGGATCACGTTATATACAAGGTGTAAATGTTGTTAATTGGCCTCTAGGTAGAGTTATATTATCATACATGGCTTCAATTTATGTACGACTAATAACAGGAATGAAAATACGCGACACAACTGCAGGATTTGTATGTTATAAGCGAGAAGTATTGGAAACTTTGGGTTTAGATAGCATCAAATTTGTTGGCTATGCTTTTCAAATTGAAATGAAATTTAAAGCCTATCTAAAACGGTATAAAATAGTTGAAATACCAGTTATTTTCACAGACAGAACAAAAGGTGAATCAAAATTGAGTGGGAGTATTATTTCTGAAGCCATTTTTGGAGTCATTAGTATGAAATTTAAGAGTTTATTTTCTAAACGATAATATGAACAAAATAACGCTTATTAAAAATGCCAGAATTGTTAATGAAGGCAAAATTTTCAAAGGAGATATTCTTATTGAAAATAATTATATAAAGGAAGTCGCATCATCTATTAGCGCAAAATCTTCTGATGTGCATGTGTTTGATGCCGAAGATAATTTTGTATTTCCAGGTGTTATTGATGACCAAGTACATTTTAGAGAGCCAGGCTTAACACGCAAAGCAACCATTGAATCAGAGTCAAGAGCAGCTGTTGCAGGTGGTATTACTTCGTTTATAGAAATGCCAAATACCAATCCTCAAACAACAACTATTGAGAAGTTAGAAGAAAAATTTGAAATTGCAGCCAATACATCTTGGGCCAATTACTCATTTATGTTTGGTGGTACCAATGATAATTTGGAAGAAATTCTGAAAGTTGACGCAAAAAATGTGGCAGCGCTCAAATTGTTTTTGGGTTCATCAACAGGAAATATGTTAGTTGATAATCCTAAGGTTTTAGAAAAAATATTCAGCAGTACAAAATTGCTAATTGCTGTGCACTGTGAAGATGAAGGGACCATTCAGAAAAACTTAAAAGCGCATATTGATACCTATGGAGATGATATTCCTATGAAATATCATCCAGTTATTCGTAGCGAAGAAGCGTGCTACTTATCTTCATCTAAAGCCATTGAGTTGGCAAAGAAAACTGGAGCAAGACTGCATGTTTTTCATCTTTCAACAGCAAAAGAAACCAATTTGTTTACTAATAAAATTCCGCTGAAAGACAAAAAAATCACTGCTGAAGTTTGTGTACATCACCTTTGGTTTACTGATGAAGATTACGATAAAAAAGGAACCTTAATTAAATGGAATCCTGCTGTTAAATCACAAAAAGATAAAGATGGCCTTTGGAAAGCTCTCTTAGACGATCGTATTGATGTGATTGCTACAGATCATGCACCACATACTTTAGAGGAAAAAAATAACGTTTATACTAAAGCACCTTCTGGTGGCCCCTTAGTGCAACATGGATTAGTTGCTATGCTTGAAGCACATCATCAAGGAAAAATATCCATTGAGAAGATTGTTGAAAAAATGTGCCATAATCCTGCAATTTTATTTCAAGTTGAAAAAAGAGGTTTCATAAAGGAAGGCTATTTTGCAGATTTAGTAATTGTGGATATTAACAATCCGTGGACAGTTAAAAAAGATAATATTTTATATAAATGTGGTTGGTCACCTTTTGAAGGCACCTCATTTAAATCAAGAATTTCGCATACATTTGTTAATGGAAGTTTAGTGTACAAAAACTTTAAATTTTATGATGAAAATGCGGCTAAACGATTAACTTTTTCTAGATAATGAAACAAATTTCAATCATATTTATACTATTACTGCTTGTTTCTTGTGGAGGAGAAGGTAAAAAAAGGGTTAAAAAACCGGGCAATTTGATTGCTATGGGAAAAATGGTTGATATTATTTATGATATGTCTTTAGTAAGTGCTGCAAAAGGAGTTAATAGAAAACTTATGGAACAGAAAGGCGTACATCCTGATACATATGTGTATAAAAAACATGACGTTGATAGTGCGCAATTTGCTCAAAGTAATGAGTATTATGCCTTTGATTTAAACGCTTACGAGGAAATTTATCAAAAGGTAAAAGCTAAATTAGAAAAGAATAAAAAACAATACAGTGATTTGGTTCAAGTTCAAGATAAAGCGAGAGACTCTATTAGCAAAGAACGCCGAAAAACTAGAGATTCCCTTAGTGAGATACGTGATTTAGAAGGGATTAAATTTGAAGATAAAAAACGTATTGGTCGGATAAAAAATGTTGACTCGTTGAAGAAATCGAGGAATCGACAGAAATAAATTCATAGCCTAAATCAGTTATAATTTTTGAATTGTCTAAATTAGAAACACTCTGAATAGTGTTTACAGTATGTTTTACCAATCGTCTGTGTTTCCCTTTAATTTTACTTCGTAACCAATCCATTCGCCATGCAACTTGTAAGAGCAGTGATGATGCTTCTTTTTTTGGAGGATTAACTTTTAATGCGTCTGCGATTTTTGTAAAAAATGATTTGAACGTCAAGTTTTCTGCAACTACAATGTAGCGTTCATTTTTGATGGTTCCTTCCATCAATAAAACCATAATATTCACAACATCATTAACAGCAACATAACCAGTTGTGCCGGTTGTGTAATATTTTAAGCCTTTGTAAATGCGCTTAAAAAAACTTCCGCCACCAAAACGCCAAAATCCAGGACCAATAATAACCCCAGGATTTACAATAACGACATCTAACCCTTCTTGGCAACCTCGCCACACTTCCATTTCAGCACCATATTTTGTTATGGCATAAACGCTATGGTCTTCATCTTTGTTCCAAGGCGATTCTTCAGTTATTAAATTATTTGAAAGTTCTTTGCCAATGGCAGCAATAGAACTAACATAGCATAATTTTTCTACTTTATTTGAAATACACAAGTTGACTACATTGGCTGTGCCATCAATATTTATTTGTCTTAACGAATGGTAATAATGAGGATCAAATGAAATAAATGCTGCGCAGTGATAAACGTGAGTGATGCCTTTAAAGGCTTCTGATAATTTAGGAATGTCAGTAATGTCACCTTCAACCCATTCTATGTTTGAAAACAGTGTATCTACGTTTTCAGAGTAATATGAAAACACATGCTTAACCATTTCAATTTTTTCTTTGGTTCTGTAAATAGCGCGAACAGGATGTCTTTTTTGCACCAACTTAAAAAGCAAGTGACTACCAACAAGACCTGTTCCTCCAGTAACTAAAATCATAAAACTAAATTAGTGTTTTTTCTTTTCACGTCAGTACCTAAACAAGTATCTTTACTCAAATTTATTGAAATAATGGTTAAGAATTTTATTGAAGAGCTGAAATGGCGTGAGATGATTCACGATGCGATGCCTGGAACAGAAGAGCACTTGCAGGAAGCAATGCGAAGCGCTTATATTGGTTTTGATCCTACAGCTGACTCGTTGCATATTGGGAATTTAGTGCCAATTATGTTACTTGCTCATTTTCAGCGTTGTGGTCATAAACCGTATGCGTTAGTTGGTGGAGCAACAGGAATGATTGGAGATCCTTCTGGTAAATCTGATGAGCGTAATTTGTTGGATGAAAAAACCCTTCGTCATAACCAAGAAGCGATCAAGAAACAATTATCACATTTTTTAGATTTTGCATCTAAAGTAGAGAATAATGCTGTTTTAGTGAATAATTACGATTGGATGAAAGATTTTTCATTTTTAAACTTTATTCGTGATGTTGGTAAGCATATTACAGTTAATTATATGATGGCAAAAGATTCAGTTAAAAATAGAATTTCTTCTGAATCTACAGATGGAATGAGTTTTACTGAATTTACTTATCAATTGGTTCAAGGTTATGATTTTCTGCATTTATATAAAGAGAATGATTGTACCATTCAAATGGGAGGAAGCGACCAATGGGGAAATATTACTACAGGAACTGAGCTCATTAGACGTATTGGAAATGGTAAAGGTTTTGCTATTACATGTCCTTTAATCACAAAATCTGATGGTTCTAAATTTGGAAAGTCTGAAGGAGGCAATGTGTGGTTAGATGCTGATAGAACATCACCTTACAAGTTCTATCAATACTGGTTAAATAGTAGTGATGATGATGCCGAAAAATACATTAAGATTTTTACATTTTTAAAGCAAGACGAAATTGAAACTTTAGTAAAAGAACATCAAGAGGCACCTCATTTAAGAGCGCTTCAAAAGTGTTTAGCACAAGAAGTAACAACCATTGTACATTCTATTGAAGATTTTGAAAATGCCGAAAAGGCTTCAAACATTCTTTTTAGCAAGACCTTTAAACAAGATATAAAGACCCTTAATGAAAAGACTTTTTTAGATGTTTTTGAAGGTGTGCCAAAAGCGGAACTGCTTAAGGCAGATTTGGCAAATGGAATAGATATGATTGCTGCTCTATCAGCAAAAACTAATTTTTTAGCTTCTAATGGAGAAGCTAGAAGAGCTTTAAAGGAAAATTCAATTTCTGTAAACAAAGAAAAGGTTACTGAAGATTATCAATTAAGCTCAGA
>CALGIH010000114.1 GCA_937916035.1 uncultured Lacinutrix sp. | reverse complement strand
TATTAAAAATTTTATATATATTTAAGCAATTTGTCATTTTTGACCATCATTTTAATAATCGGTGAAAAATAAATATACTCACCAGTTCTGATAATAATGCAGTTTATACAGAAGCATTTTCAGAATAATTTTTACAATTAGCATATGGATTTAATTAAAAAAGCATTAGAATTTGAAAACCGTAAAAAAAGTAGCTTGTCAACAAGTCAACGTGTAGAGTTTTCAAGAGAGGCTAAAGCATTAATATTAGGTTTAAACGAAATATATAAGGAAAAGAAGGATGAAGAGATCATGGATGTCATGAAACGTTTAACCGCGATTAAACAAAAAATTGAGAAACGACTTAAAGGCAGACCTATTTCTGATTAAAGGAATACCTGTTTATGAAATATAAATAATTAACCTTAATTAGTTAATTATAAAATAAATGAGCTTAAGCACCTTGTTTTAAAGCATTTGAAAAAGCACAAATTCAATTCTAACATTTTCTTAATAGTATTTGGGATACTTTATAGTTAAATTTAAGTCTAACATATAACTTTCATTATAATGAGCACACAAGATGTAGCAAAGAAATGGGCAGAAAAGGCAAGAATTTAGAGCAGTTTCATAAAGGTACTATAAGTGAGCCTATAATTGCTGGCAATCACTTTACAGCTAAAATGGATTATGATGTTACTTTTAAAGAAAAAGGTCGCATGCAAATGGTAGAAGTAGGCGTTTTTGAAGTAAAAGACGGAAAAATAATTAATGAACATTTCTTTTATGACATGTGATTTTTAATCAAAATAAATAATGAAGCCCCTGATTTAGGGGCTTTTTTTATGACCTAATTTTATTAATTAAAAACCTCAAAAAACAGTATCTTTAAAAAGAATTAATAAAACTAACCAATATGAAGATTAAACACGCTCTCAGTATAATGCTTTGCTTTGCTATTAGCAGCTCTTTTGGGCAGGCTAAACTAATTAAAAACAAAGACGCAATCATTGCTTCAGTAGAAAAACACAAAGCGAATTTAATTAAAATTAGCGACGATATTTGGGCTTTGGCTGAAACTGCATTTGAAGAAAACCAGTCATCAAAAATTTTATCTGATTATGCCGAGCAACAAGGCTTTAACGTTGAAAGAGGAGTTGCTGGAATGCCAACAGCATTTGTTGCAACTTATGGTTCAGGAAAACCAGTAATAAGCGTCTTAGGAGAATTTGACGCACTTCCTGGTTTGTCTCAAAAAGCGGAACCCAATAAAAACCCATTAAATGAAGGAGATGCTGGACATGGCTGTGGACATAATATGTTTGGAGCAGGAAGTTTAGGCGCTGCAGTTGCAATTAAAGAACTTATAGAAAGTGGGAAAATAAAAGGAACCATTAAATTTTTTGGCACACCAAGTGAAGAAAAATATTTTGGTAAAATATGGATGGTACGTGCTGGGCTTTGGGATGATGTTGATGTTAATATCAGCTGGCATCCATCGGCATCTATTGAATCATCTGTTCAGAGTTCATTGGCTCTAGTTGACTTTGAAGTCGAATTTTTTGGTCAAACAGCACATGGTGCACTTGATCCTTGGAATGGTAGAAGTGCTGTTGACGCTTTAGAACTATACACTACAGGAATTAATTACTACAGAGAACATGTAAAACCAAGTGTTAGAATGCATTACCTAATTCAAGACGCAGGTAAAGCTGCAAATATAGTTCCAGATTATGCCAAATTATGGGTGCGTGTTCGTGACATAAAACGTTCTGGTATGTTACCAGTTTATGAACAAGTAAAAAAAATGGCTGAAGGTGCTGCTATTATGGCGAATGTAGATTATAAAGTCTCTTTAATTTCTGGAATTTATGAGATATTGGTAAACCGAGAAGGTGGAAAAATAATGCAATCTAACTTAGAATTACTAGGTCCAATTGAATATACACAAGAAGAGATTGATTTTGGAAAAGGCATACAGGCTGCTACAGAAAAGCCACAAATTGGTATGGATAGTAGTATACATCCATTAGAAGAAACCAAGGAAAATCCGCAAGCTGCGTCTTCAGATGTTGGTGATGTTAGTTGGAATGTAGCAAATATTAATTTAGGTGTTACAACCACACCAGCAGGAACTCCCTGGCATTCATGGGCTGTCGTAGCTTGTGGAGGGATGAGTATTGGTCATAAAGGAATGGTTTACTCATCAAAAGCAATGGCATTGACCATGGTTGATTTATTTGAAAACCCTAAACTCGTTGAAAAGGTAAAGACAGAATACAAACAGCGCAAAGGTGATGAAGTTTATAAAGCTATGGTTCCTGATGGACCACCACCAATTAATAATAAAGGAAACTAAAATTTATATAAGGAGTCATCTTAACAATGGCTCCTTATTTATTAATACTATTATTATTTATTCTAAGTTTCTTTAGAAAAATCAGATTCGAATTTATGAGCACTAATAAAACTGGCAAATACTTAAAATATGCCATTGGCGAAATTATTTTGGTAATGATCGGCATCTTACTAGCATTACAGGTAAACACTTATCTTAAAAATCTTTCAGAAACGTTTAAAGGAGATATGATTAAGCTTGAAACAACAAATGCTTTCAGATT
>CALGIH010000113.1 GCA_937916035.1 uncultured Lacinutrix sp. | reverse complement strand
GATAACCTTACACCAATTGATGCAGTAAAATTTGCGTCAGCATATGGAACCTGGTTAAAACAACAACGTAATAAAGAAGATTATAGAGTGGTTGTTGGTCGTGATGCAAGGATTTCTGGTGAAATGATTCAGAACTTAGTAATGAACACCTTAGTTGGTCTCGGAATTCATGTTATTGATTTAGGTTTGTCTACAACACCAACAGTTGAAATTGCAGTGCCATTAGAACATGCAGATGGAGGTATTATTTTAACAGCAAGCCATAATCCGAAACAATGGAATGCCTTGAAGCTATTAAATGCAAAGGGAGAATTTTTAAACGCAAGAGAAGGACAACTGATACTTGATATTGCAGAGTCTGACAACATGAATTTTTCAGATGTTGATAGCTTAGGAAAAATCACCAAAAATGAAGCTTATATAGAAATGCATATTGATGAGGTGTTGGATTTACCTTTAGTGAATGTTGATGCTATTGAAAAAGCAAATTTTAAAGTGGTGGTTGATGGTGTAAATTCCACTGGAGGAATTGCAATCCCAAGATTATTAGAGCGTCTAGGTATTCATGCAGTGAAATTGTATTGCACACCAAACGGAGAATTTCCACACAATCCAGAACCTTTAAAAGAACATTTAACAGACTTATCTCAAATGGTCGTTAAAGAACGTGCAGATTTAGGTATTGTAGTAGATCCTGACGTTGATAGATTGGCATTTGTTTGTGACGATGGTGAGATGTTTGGAGAAGAGTATACCTTGGTAGCTTGTGCAGATTATGTATTAAGCAAAACACCAGGAAGTACAGTGAGTAATATGAGTTCATCAAGAGCATTGAGAGATGTCACAGAAGCTCATGGTCAAAAGTATGAAGCAAGTGCTGTTGGTGAAGTGAATGTGGTAGATTTAATGAAAAAGAATAACGCCATTATTGGGGGAGAAGGGAATGGAGGCATTATTTATCCTGAATCGCATTATGGTCGTGATGCTTTAGTTGGAGTCGCTTTATTTTTAAGCTTATTAGCAGAGAAAAAAATATCTGTAAGCGAACTGAGAGCGAGTTATCCTTCGTATTTTATGAGTAAAAAGAAAATTCAATTAACACCAGAATTAGATGTTGATGCCATATTAGTTGCGATGAAAAATCGGTATTCACATGAAAATATTACAACCATTGATGGTGTGAAAATTGACTTTGCAGAAAATTGGGTACACCTCAGAAAAAGCAATACAGAACCAATTATTAGAATCTATACAGAAGCAAAATCTCAGAGTGAGGCTGATACATTGGCAGATAAGATTATAGAAGAGATTAAAGAAGTGGCTAATATTTAGTAAATTTAGAGTCCGTAAATAAGATCACATGATAACTACAGAAGCAAAAACATCACATAATTCAGAATTGGAGGAATACTTCAAAGCCTTCAGAGAAAATATTCTAGGTGTCAATTTAGAATTTCAGTCACCTTATGGAACTCAAAGAATGATTTATACAGATTGGACTGCTTCAGGTCGTTTGTATGGACCTATTGAGAAGAAGATGATGAATGATTTTGGGCCTTACGTAGCGAATACACATACTGAAACTACAGAGTCTGGGACAGCCATGACGTTGGCTTATCACAAAGCAAAACACATTATCAAAAAGCATGTGAATTGTAATGAAGATGATGTATTGATTGTTTCTGGAACAGGAATGACTGGAGTTGTCAATAAGTTTCAACGAATTCTTGGATTGAAAATACCAGAAAACCTTAGAAAATACACGAATGTTCCTGAAGATATGAAACCAGTGGTTTTTATCACACATATGGAGCACCATTCAAATCAGACTTCTTGGTTAGAAACTATGGCTAAAGTTGAGGTGATTCCACCTTGTTCTGAAGGTTTGTTTTGCATGGATAATTTGAAAGTGCTTTTAGAAAAATATAAAGATTGTACACTTAAAATTGCGTCCATCACAGGAGGCTCGAATGTTACAGGAATTAGAACACCATATCATGAGATTGCTAAAGTAATGCATGAGCATGGAGGTGTTTGTTTTGTAGATTTTTCTTGTGCTGCGCCTTATGTAGATATAGATATGCATCCTGAAGATGAAGAAGCATATTTAGATGCTATTTTCTTCTCACCTCATAAGTTTTTAGGTGGACCAGGAACTAGTGGTGTATTAGTATTTAATAAGAAATTATATCACAATATGATTCCGGATTGTCCAGGAGGAGGAACCGTAAGTTGGACGAATCCTTGGGGTGAACATAAGTATTTCGATAATATTGAAGACAGAGAAGATGGAGGTACTCCAGGGTTTTTGCAAACTATCAGAACTGCTTTAGCTGTTAAGCTGAAAGAGCAAATGGGAGTAAAGCAGATGTTGGATCGTGAACATGAAATTTTGGAGCAAGTTTTTAACATGCTTGGTGATGTGCCAAATATAAATATTCTGGCAGCACAGCATACTGATAGACTTGGCGTTATTTCGTTTTATATTAATGATTTACACTTTAATTTAGGAGTGAAATTATTGAATGATCGTTTTGGTATTCAAACACGAGGTGGTTGCAGTTGTGCAGGAACTTATGGTCATTTTTTATTGCATGTAGATCAGCAAACGTCTAATGAGCTTACCAACGAAATTTCTATTGGAGATTTAGCAAGAAAACCAGGTTGGATTCGTATGTCTATTCATCCAACAACAAGTTGTTCAGAAATTGAGTTTGTTTGCAAAAGCATTATTGAGTTGGCTGAAAATCATAAAAATTGGATAAATGATTATGATTATGATAGGCTTACCAATGAATTTGTACATAAATCTTTCAAGGCCACAAAAAGAGATCAGGCTATAGATAGTTGGTTTAAGCTTTAACTATTGAA
>CALGIH010000112.1 GCA_937916035.1 uncultured Lacinutrix sp. | reverse complement strand
ACCCATTGTTTACAAAGAAACATCTTTAGGTTTTTAATTCATCTTTTACTTACCTATTTTAGCGCTATGATTACTGTAACTATAATAGGTGCTGGTAATGTTGCACAACATTTATATAAGGCTTTTTCAGCTACTGAAAAAGTACAAATAAGTCAATGGTTTAATAGAAGTCTTGATGCAATTCAAAAATATAAAAATGAGGTAGATATTATTGATGATATCTCAAGTTTGAAAGATGCAGACATTTACATCATAGCTATTAGCGATGATGCAATTGCAAGTGTTTCAGGAAGATTACCTTTTTCTAATAAATTAGTACTTCATACTTCGGGAAGTGTGAATATGCATCATCTTGACAAAAAGAATCATCGTGGTGTGTTTTATCCTCTGCAAACCTTTACAAAAGGGGCTAATTTAAATTTTGAAGATGTTCCAATTTGCATTGAAGTTGAGCGAAAGTCTGATTATGGTATCGTGAAAAAATTAGCAATTGCAGCTGGAGGCATGTATTACAGAATTAATTCTGATCAACGAGCAGCCTTACATTTAGCGGCAGTATTTGTAAATAATTTCACCAATCAACTTTATAGAGTGGCACATGAAATCACAGAAGCTCAAAGTGTAGAATTTGATATTTTGAAACCACTTATAACAGAAACTGCTAAAAAAGTGCAAACTTTATCGCCATATATGGCACAAACTGGTCCAGCGATTAGAAAAGACAAGAAAACGATAAGTAAACATTTAAAAGCCTTAGATAAAAAAATTCATAAAGACATTTATCTACTATTAACAAAAGCTATAAAAGCAACACATGGTACTTCAGCAAGCTCAGTAAACAATAAATCAAATTCCAAATAACAAAATACCTGTTTTATTAAAATATTAAAGTCTAATAAAATGAACGAAAAAAGCTATAAAGAACACCTAAACAATATAACCACATTTATTTTTGATGTAGACGGTGTTCTTACAGACGGAACTGTCACAGTAACCACTTCTGGAGAAATGTTGAGAACAATGAGCATAAAGGATGGCTACGCCATAAAAACTGCTGTTGATAAGGGTTACAATGTTTGTATTATTTCCGGCGGAAGTAATGAAGGTGTGAGACTTCGCTTACAAGGACTTGGAGTAAAAGACATTCATTTAGGAGTGCATACTAAAACTAAAACATTAAACGATTATTTAAGCGCTCTTAACGTTGATAGCAACAATGCACTTTATATGGGAGACGACATTCCTGATTTACAAGTGATGCAATTAGTTGGTTTACCTTGTTGCCCTCAAGATGCAGCTCCAGAAATAAAAGCTGTGAGCAACTATATTTCTCATAAAAATGGAGGAAAAGGTGCGGTAAGAGATGTGATTGAGCAAGTCATGAAAGTGCAAGGGAAATGGAACAATAATTTTGATGCGAAATATGATTAATTTTTTAAACCTCATTCGCTGGAAAAATTTACTTCTTATCGCATTCGTACAAATACTCATTAAATATGCACTTATAGAACCTTTTGAAGTCGTAAAATTCACTTTAAATGATTTTGGATTTGGTTTATTAGTATTAGCTACTTTATGCATTGCAGCAGCAGGTAATGTCATTAACGATATTTATGATGTTGAAACAGATTTTGTTAACAAACCAAATAAGGTTATCGTTGGAAATAGCATCTCAGAGAAAACCGCCTTTAATATGTACATCGTTCTTACCATTATTGGTGTTGGTGTTGGTTTTTACTTGTCAAATCTGATTGGCAGAAGCGGTTTTTCGGCAATATTCGTAATCATTTCAGCACTTCTCTACATCTATGCTACCTATTTAAAACAAACCCTATTAGTTGGCAACATTGTAGTTTCTTTCTTAGCTGCAATGAGTTTATTAATTGTTGGTCTATTTGAATTATTACCAGTAATTACTGACCAAAATCAAGAAACTCAATTAACATTTTTTAAAATAATTTTTGATTATGCCATTTTCGCATTTATGATAAATTTATTACGAGAAATGATTAAAGATATTGAAGATATTAATGGCGATTATAAAGTAGAAATGAAAACTTTACCCATTATTATTGGAAGAGAACGAGCATTGAAAATAGTATTTATATTATCAATAGTTCCATTACTTGCAGTCATTTACTACACTATTACTTATTTATACAAGCATTATATTGCAGTTGGTTATTTTTTAATTTTTATCATAGCTCCACTACTCTATTTTACTATAAAATCGTTTTCAGCCGAAACCAAAAAAGAAATCAACTTCTTATCTGCATTTCTTAAAATCATTATGTTTTTTGGCGTTATGCCATTACTCCTATATCCATTTATTCTAAAATAATGCTAAAAGAACAACTTAAAGATTATCATATTATTTTAGCCTCTGGAAGTCCACGACGTCAAGAGTTTTTTAAAGGTTTGGATTTAGATTTTGAAGTTCGTCTAAAGCCTATAAAAGAAGTATATCCTGAAAGCTTACGTCATTTTGAAATAAGCGATTACTTGGCTCAATTAAAATCAGTTCCTTTTAAAAACGAATTACAACCCAATGATATTCTTATTACAAGTGATACGATTGTTTGGCATAATGAAAAAGCTTTAGGAAAACCAGAATCTAGCCAAGAAGCTTTTGATATGATAAAATCTATGAGTAACCAAACTCATGAAGTTATTACATCAGTGTGTTTTATAACGATAATTTCAGAAAAAACAATACATGATATAACCAAAGTAACTTTTAAAGCTCTAACAGATGAAGAAATTTGGTATTATGTAAATAACTTCAACCCTTTAGATAAAGCTGGCGCTTATGGTATTCAGGAATGGATAGGACAAATTGGTGTGACACATCTCGAAGGCTCTTTTTTTAATGTTATGGGCTTGCCAATACATCTTGTTTATAAAACATTGAATGAAATTGTGAAAAATCAAAAAACAGTATGAAAAAGTATATCAAAAAAACCATCGTTCCTCATATTGCGTTTCTTCTTCTGTGTGCTATTTCTTGTAATACTAATGAAACACAAAAGCTAGAAACCAAAGCATTAGAAATATCCGGTAATTTAAAATATAGACAATTAAGTCAAGGGTTTAAAGAGTATTGGTATTCAGGAGAAGCAGAAATAACATCGTATGAGCTCGAACAAGCTCGCTATGGAGAAATTAGAAAAGGACATGCCGTTCTGATTTATGTAACCGAGGATTTCCTACCAGAGACACAAGTAAAAGCAGACAATCAAAATCCAGAAAACATTTCAGTTTTAAAGCTTAATGCCACTAAAAAATTTAACACTGGCATTTATTCTTATTCTATAATGCAAAGCACATTCTATCCACTTTCAACAGAACAACATGCTCTTAAGATATCTAGCTCAATACAGGAATGGTGTGGTCAAACTTACACACAACTGAACAATAAATCAGATTTTGAAATTAACTCGCATTCATACTTTGAAGGCGAAGCAGATAAAAACTATCATTTAAAAAAAGACATTTTAGAGAACGAAATTTGGACACAACTTAGAATAGATCCAAAACAGTTGCCAATTGGAGATTTAGAGGTTATTCCATCCTTGGAATTTACAAGTTTAAAGCATGTTGCAATTAAGCCTTATCAAGCAAAAGCTGAGCTAAAACCAGATTCTTACACTATTTACTACCCTCAATTAGAGAGGAATCTAATCATAAACTTCAATAAAACATCCCCTTACGAAATACTGAGCTGGACCGAGTCTTTTAAAAGTGGTTTTGGTAATAATGCAAAAATATTAACCACAAAAGCTACTAG
>CALGIH010000111.1 GCA_937916035.1 uncultured Lacinutrix sp. | reverse complement strand
TATTACAACCACAAAAAGTGCACAGACTTTCACAAAAAGGCAAATGAATATAAAGGCTTATACCTTCTGCTTCATTGCTTTCATTAAATGATTTTTTTAAAGATTCTTTCCATTTTAACAAGGAGAACGTGTTGCCATCCCAATAAGGAACCGTGGATAACTTATATATCTTGGGCCAACTACATTATATTTTTCAACAAGTGTCATGTTCATACCTAATATTTAATAAGCAAAATTAAGTGATGACTACCCTGAAAACTATGATAATTATCATTTATGCAATTGATTTTAATATATTAAAATTTAAAAAAAAGAAATTTGTAATTCGCTTAATATTGAAGTAACTTTCGGTCAAAATTCTTTAACACTATTTAATCATGAAAAAATCGTTAATTATATTATTTGTTTTGTCACTTATGCTAGCAACTGCTTGTAAAAAAGAGAAGAAAGATGTAGAAGTTGAAACTGAAACGGAAGAAAATGTAACTAATACAGAATCGGCAGATACTAGTAGAGCTGAAGCTACAGATAAAATAGTAGTATTACTTGATTCAAAAAGTGGTAGTACTGCTAAAGGAAATGTTGTGTTTAGACAACGTTCAAATACGGTATCAATGACAGCTGTATTTTCAGGATTAGAAGAAGGTACGCATGCTGTACATTTACATGAAAAAAGTGATTGTTCGTCAGATGATGGTTCATCAGCTGGTGGTCATTGGAATCCAACAGCTCAACCACATGGAGAATGGGGAGACGAAGCTGGGTATCATAAAGGTGACATTGGAAACTTTACTATAAATGCCAATGGAACAGGAACTATTACTTTTTTTACTGATGAATGGTGTATTGGTTGTAGCGATGACGCCAAAGATATTATTGGTAAGTCTGTCATTGTTCACCAAGGGACAGACGATTTTAAATCACAGCCATCTGGAGCAGCTGGTTCTCGTGTGAGTTGTGGCGGTATTATTCAATAATAATTTCACAGCAAGAAAGGAACTGTCTGAAAAGCGTCATTCTAAATGAAAGGCTTTTGAAATATTGGTTGAAATTTTGCTAGACCGAAATATAATTGAAATACCATAGAGCGAGTCAAACCAATTATTGCGCCTAAATATATTCTTTATGCTGAAACAACAGAAAAGAAACAAATAGAGAGTTCAAAAAAAACGTACGGAATTTAAAACCAAGATAAGAACCATATCTAAACTTCAAGCACCTAAAGATAAAATCGTCATTGAAAGTTTTTCATAATAAAGAATTTTTGTTAATTATTTCACTCTTCATGCATACCTATGCAAAAACTATAAAGTCGGCTTTGTTAATACAAAAATTGACTTGTTTTTAAGATTTAAAATTTATCTTTACAGTAACCAAAAATTAGTGCAATATGAATCCTTCGGCAAGTGGATGGATTACAAAGCTTTTAAGAGAAGTATCTCAAAATCAAATCTTTTTAGATCAATCCGAAGAATCATTTTATGGTAACCTGAAGGAGTCTGGCTTCATATATGGAAACAATAAACGTATTATTGTAAACTTTATTGATCTTCATGATTTAACTGATGAAGAAATCTGTAAAATAAATTTATACTTAGCTCTATATTTTACACATTACAAATCTGGAAGTAAACTAAAATTTTTAGATTCCATAATTAACTTTTATAAGAACATTGATGTTTACAAATCGTCTTTTCTGAATTCTATATTCTCAGGTAAAACTTCCAATAGTTTACTAGAAAAAATTATTCATAAACGTGTTCAAATTGATGATAACATCTTAATTAAAAACTTTAATTATTTTGTTATCAACGCATTGCTTTATGTCGATATTCTTGCTTATAAAGAATATCTTCTAAATAATTTAATATCAATAAATTACATAAAGAAACTTGAAGCATCCATAGAAAAAATTGTTTTAGACGTTTTAAATTCAAAAATACTTAAAACCAAGTATGACGAGAGTTTAATTAAGCTATTTGAATCATCAATGCGCTATCAAGACAATTCGCACATAAGTCATAATGAAGCTATTGCAAATTTAATTTCAAAACATGAAAAATGGTACTTATTTGATATTGCTTGTATGTCCACCTGGAGTGATAAAATAATTGACGCGAAAGAACAACTTTTTTTGAACGAACTTGGAACAAAATTAATGCTGTCTCAAGAAATTATTCACAGCTCAATAGCTTCAGTAAACTCTTTTTACACAAAACACAAAGACAATATTGATTTATTAAGTTCAAGAAATATTGCTAAAAATTTTTATGATAATTCCAGTAAAATGGTGAGCAAACTTGTTTCAAGAAACAAGAAACGATTACAAAAAGAATTACAACAAAGCAAAGAACTTATGGTATTATTAAGCCAATCAACGGTTCGAGATTTATCTAAAGAAGAATCCAAGCAATTACAAGAACAACTTATAGATGTTATAAAAACAATTCCAAGCTTAGCTATTTTTATGCTTCCTGGAGGTGCACTATTACTACCCTTATTTGTAAAGTTGATACCTAAACTACTTCCATCTGCTTTTGATGATAATAGAATTGAATAATAGTTACATAACTAATGACATATTTTAAACCAGCGGAAAATAAGAAAGATTATAAAGCTATATCTGGCCTAGCAAAAAATATTTGGACAGAACATTATACGCCAATTATTGGCATTTATCAAGTAAATTATATGCTTGAAAAATTTCAGTCTGAAGAAGCCATTGGACATCAAATTCTAAATAATAATTATGCTTACTTCACTATCATTAACAACAACATTCCTCTTGGATATCTAGCTATAAAAAAAGAAATCGATGCACTGTTTCTAAGCAAAATATACATTATGAAATCCTATCGAGGTCAAGGTTTTGGTAAGATTTCCATGGATTTTATTAAAAATCAGGCTAAAAATTTAAATTGCTCCAAAATCTATCTAACCGTAAATAAGTACAATACCAATTCTATAAAAGCATATCAAAAAATTGGATTTATTAAAACTGAAGAATTAGTGATTGATATTGGTAATGGTTATGTCATGGATGACTATAAAATGGAGAAAGCTTTAATAAATTAACAATCTTACTTTCATTTTAAGTATTTTATTTGGTATTTTTAGATCAAACTTAAAAACCAACATTTTTCAACTATTAAATTCTTATTATGAAACGCTACACAACCATGCTTTGTATAGTAGTATTACTACTATTTAGTTTTTTACCAACCTCAGCCCAAACATCAAGTCAAGACACCGAAATTCCAAAAGATTTTTACGGTCAATTAGAATGGCGAAATATTGGACCTAATAGAGGTGGACGCTCTCTAGGAGCTGCCGGAAGTCCAGGACGAACTAATGAATATTATTTTGGAGCCACAGGTGGTGGTTTATGGAAAACCGTAGATGGCGGAAACGATTGGTTTCCTGTTACAGATGGTCAAGTAACCAGCTCATCAGTTGGAGCAGTTGCAGTTGCTGAAACCAATCCAGATATCGTTTATATTGGAATGGGAGAGGTTCAACTTAGAGGAAGTATCACACAAGGAGATGGTGTTTATAAAACCATAGATGGTGGAAAAACATGGAGGCATATAGGGTTGGAAGAAACTCAAGCAATTGCGCGCATTCGCATTCATCCAACAAATCCTGATATTGTCTATGTTGCTGCTTTAGGTCATCCATATGGAGACAATCCCGAACGAGGTGTCTTTAAAAGTACAGATGGCGGAAACACATGGAAAAAAACATTATTTGTGAGCGAAAAAGCTGGTGCAGTAGATCTAATTATAGACCGAAACAACCCAAAAGTTTTGTATGCAAGTACGTGGCAAGTGCAACGTAAGGCATGGCAAATGTGGGGAGGAGGAGAAGATTGTAAGCTCTGGAAAAGTATTGATGGAGGTGAAACTTGGTCAGACCTAACACAAAACGCTGGAATGCCAGAAGGTCCAATTGGAAAAATAGGTGTAACCGTTTCTCCTGCAGATTCTAATAGAGTTTGGGCCATTGTTGAAGCAAATGAAGGCGGCGTTTTTAGATCAGATGATGCTGGTAAAACATGGATTCGCACTAATGATGAACGCAAATTAAGACAGCGTGCTTTTTATTATTCAAGAATTTATGCAGATCCTTGGAATAAGGATATTGTTTATGGCTTAAATACAGGTTTATACAAATCAACAGATGGTGGAAAAACCTTTGATATAACCATACAAGTACCACATGGAGATAATCATGATTTATGGATTGATCCAAACAATCCTGATCGTATGATAAACTCCAATGATGGTGGTGGTAACGTCACCATTAATGGTGGAAAAAGCTGGACAGAGCAAGATTATACTACAACTCAATTATATCATGTAATGACTACAAGCGATGTACCTTATCACGTAGCTGGTGCTCAACAAGATAATAGTACAATTGCTGTACCAAGTGATGGTTGGGATCATAAACAAGGTAGCGGACCGAATCATGGTTGGTATTACGCTGTTGGTGGTGGAGAAAGTGGATGGATAACGCAGCATCCAACAAAACCAGACATTTTTTATGCAGGAAGTCAAGGCGCTTTATTAACACGTTACGATAGAAGCAATGGTCAAGAGAGAGACATTCAAGTATATCCTCGTTTTTTCTCTGGAGAGCCAGCAAGTGCATTGCCTGAACGTTGGCAATGGACCTTCCCTATTATGTTTGCACCACAAGATGAAAATGTGATGTACACATGCTCACAACATGTTTGGAAAACTACTAACGATGGTCAGTCTTGGGAAAAAATTAGTCCAGATTTAACCTATGCCGACCCTTTAACACTAGGGAAAACTGGAGGTGTCATTACTATGGATATGAATGGTCCTGAAATTTATGCAACAGTGTTTGCATTGGCACCTTCAAGCCATGATATTAATACCATTTGGGCAGGATCAGATGATGGCAAAATGCACATCACGAGAGATGGTGGTAAAAACTGGGCAGATATCACACCTGAAGGTCTTCCTAAATTTTCTAGAATTAGTATCATTGACGAATCTATTCACAATCCTGGAACTTTATATATTGCCGCTAATCGCTATCAAGTAGATGATAGAGAACCTTATGTTTTTAAAACACATGACTACGGAAAAACGTGGACAAAAATAATAAACGGAATCGCTAAAGGTCATTTTGCAAGAGCAGTACGAGAAGATCCTGTAAGACCTGGTTTATTATTTCTAGCAACAGAACATGGTGTTTATTTTTCTATGAATGATGGTGAATTATGGCAAAGCCTTCAATTGGAGCTTCCAGATACACCAATACGTGACCTTGTAATAAAAGACAACGATCTTGTTATTGGTTCTCATGGTAGAGGGTTTTGGATCTTAGATAACATCCAACCATTACGTCAGTTTAAAGGCGAAATGAAAACTCAAAAAGCAGTTCTTTTTGAACCAGCTGATGCTATAAGAGGGGTTTATGATCTTGATATTCAATATTATTTAAGTGAACAAGCAGATATTATTACTTTTGAAATATTGGATGCGAATGACAAAGTTATTTCAACGCAAACTGGTGATAAGCCTGAATATAAAAAAGACCCGAATACTCCATGGTGGGAAAGAGGTCCAGAAAAACCAAAAACGGCTAAAGGGTTGAATAATTTCAGTTGGAATTTACGCTATCCAGGAGCTA
>CALGIH010000110.1 GCA_937916035.1 uncultured Lacinutrix sp. | reverse complement strand
TGCTCCAACTATTAATCCAATCACAGCTTGAAAAACTGCGCCATAAACTAAGGATTTTAGGGTGTTTCCAATGCTAAATTGATCAACTTTTTCCATATCTTCAACGGCTTTCGCGATTGCTTCAGCTGGAGTATTAAAACCTTCCATAAAAGTAATTGTGGCTTCAACTGATATTCTTTTAATTTCTTCTGCAGCATCTGGGTCGATAATAGTATACAGAATAAAGCTAAAAATAGAGCTAATTGCTACGCCAACGAATGCTGTAATAAAATAAGCGCTAAAAGCATCTTTAAAACTTAAATAGCCTTCAAAAGCTGATTTGGCTTTCGAAGTAGCAAATACTCCCAAACCAATTATGAGTACTATTATCCCTATTCCTAACCACATATTTGCCATTAAATTTAAGTCAATGGCATAAACGGCAACTGTTATTAAGATTAATGCAATTCCTAGGTATAATCCATAATTTAAAGCAATTGATTTTACTGATTTTTCCATGTTTTGTTTTTTAGTGGTTTTGCTTTGTTAGTATTCAAATATACTAAAACGTTACAGTTTATCTTCACTAAAACGGGAATCTCATGCAGTGAAATCAAAAATTGACTGAGAACGAAATGAAATCAAGTTTATTAGTTTATAAATTTTTAGCTAAAAATAAACGCAAAAACGTTGTGCATTTATAAAAAATACTTAAATTTGCAGCTCGAAAAAAGTAACGATTTTTAAAGTTTAAGTGATGAAAAAAGATATACATCCAGATAATTATAGAGTAATAGCGTTTAAAGATATGTCAAATGAAGATGTGTTTTTAACAAAATCTACTGCAGATACAAATGAAACTATTGATGTTGATGGTGTTGAATATCCATTAATAAAAATGGAAATTTCTAGAACGTCTCACCCTTTCTACACAGGAAAATCTAAATTAATAGATACTGCTGGACGTATTGATAAGTTTAAAAACAAATACGCTAAGTTTAAAAAATAAACGAAGCCAAAAATATATTTTACAAAAGCCTTTCTACTGTTGAAAGGCTTTTTTATTTTTACAGAAATGCCAATCACATGAACTATATTCTTTTTGATGGTCCTTCACGTAATAACTTACTACCATTTACTTATACGCGACCAGTTGCAGATATTCGTATTGGAATTTTAACCATTAGAGAAAAATGGGAACATTTTCTTGGAGCTACAACGACTACAATTACGGAAGATTATTTGTCTGAAAAATTTCCAATGGTAGAAATGGAGCAAAACGTAATGATTAATGCATCGTTTTGTCCTAATAAGAAATTGATTGAACTAGTTAAGAATTTAAAAGAGAACCAAGCTATTTTTCTAGATGAGGATGTGATTGCATTTTATGCTTTAGAATCTCAAGATGATATTGATTTTGATAGTTTTGAAGCCATTGAATTTGAAGGTGAGTATTTAAAAGTAGAGCAGACTTGGGACATTTTCTCAAAGAATGGTGAAGCTATTAAAAATGATTTCGAACTCTTAACAAATGAACGTGAATCGCAAGTAATTCCTAAGAGTGTTAATGTAATCAACGCAAAAAATATTTTTATTGAAGAAGGAGCTAAGCTTGAGTTTGTGACCCTCAATGCAAGTTCTGGTCCAATCTATATTGGAAAAGACACAGAAATCATGGAAGGGAGCCTCATTCGTGGTCCATTTGCTTTATGTGAACACTCAACAGTTAAATTGGGTGCAAAAATTTATGGACCAACAACCATTGGACCTTATAGTAAAGTAGGAGGTGAGGTTAATAACTCAGTACTCTTTGGTTATTCTAATAAAGGACATGATGGCTTTTTAGGAAATTCAGTGCTTGGTGAATGGTGCAATTTAGGAGCAGATACAAATATTTCTAATCTTAAAAATAATTATGCTGAAGTAAGACTTTGGGATTATAATACAGAAGGTTTTGCAAGAACTGGACTTCAGTTTTGTGGTTTAATGATGGGAGATCATAGTAAATGCGGAATTAATACGATGTTTAATACAGGTACTGTTGTCGGTGTTAGCGCTAATATTTTTGGTAGCGGTTTTCCAAGAAATTTTATTCCTAGTTTTTCTTGGGGAGGAAATGGAGGCTTTACAACGTATTTAACTAAAAAAGCATTTGAAGTTGCCGAAATAGTGATGTCTAGACGCGAGATTGAATTTACAGAACAGGATGCTGCAATCTTAGAATATGTGTTTGAAGAGACTAAAAAATTTAGAAGAGATTAGTTCTTATAAACTCGTTTTAAATCTAATAAATTAATTGGGTTAATTTCTAACCCTTTTATATTCTTTTGTGTAAACCTTAACACTTCATCATAATATAAAGGCACCATAATTGTTTTTTGCATTGCAATTGAATCCATAGTTGTATATAAGAGTTTTCTATCTTCAATATCTGTAATGGTAAAAGCCTTGTTGTATAAGCTATCAAACGCTTCGCTTTTAAAGTGGAAGTAATTTGAGCCATTTGGCGCGAAATTGTTACTGTAAAATATAGACAAATAGTTTTCGGCATCTAAA